>CALDNB010000160.1 GCA_937914775.1 uncultured Clostridia bacterium | reverse complement strand
CATTGGATTCTGAAACAGATTTGGTTTTAAATACAGCATTTGAGCTAGTTGGAGCAATGTCGCATATATTAAATAAACCTGAAATATTCTCAAAGGGATATAGTCTTTGGGTGCTGTAATAAAAATAGTAAAATTGATCTTTATCTTTAATTTTAACTAATGATATATACTCAAAATGTTTATCATAAATAAGTTTTTTTGCCAAATGAGCGCTTGGTGTCAATGCAGTATAGCAAACGGTATATAACTTTGCATTTTTTGTAGATTTCAAATTATCCTTTACCATATTTATTCGCAGTCTGACATATTTTTTCCGTCGCCGCATATTGAATGAAAATCTTTTGTAAAATCTTCTACGGCAGCGGATACAGAGGCATTTTTAATAAGCCCCTCAATAATGTCGGGAGCAGCGGTAGAGGCTCCGATTCCGTATTCGCAAAGAGCCTGAATCTGTTGTGAATTTTTAAAACTTGCTGCAAGAACTTTTGTGTTAAATCCGTTGTTTTCCAGAATGTTCTGTATTGTTTTTGCAGTTTCTATTCCGTTTGCACCCAGATTGTCAATGCGGTTTATATAAGGAGCCACATAGTCTGCACCTGCTTTTGCTGCAAGATAGGCTTGCATAGGAGTATAGATTGCAGTTGCAGTAACGTTGTAACCTGTTGCCTTTAGTATTTTGATTGCCTTTAGTCCCTCGGGAATTACAGGTATTTTTATATATGTGTTGTCCCCTAAAACATCAACAATTTTTTTTGCTTCTTTAACCATAGTTTCGGCTTTGTCCGAAATTACCTGAACATGAAGTTCACCGTCTTTTCCGATTATCTGGCGTATTCCCTTTAAAACTTCGTAAGGTGCTTTCCCTGATTTTGCAAGTATTGACGGGTTTGTTGTGACGCCGTCGCATGGATAACATTCAAGTATTTTTTTTATCTTTAAAACATTTGCATCATCGATTAGCAGTTTCATTTTTTACCTCCTAATATTTATATTATATATATTTTAAATTATTTGAGGGAAAAATCAATATTTAAAAAGAATATTGACAAAACAATCATAAAATGATTATAATTATGATTGAAATGATTGCAATATGATTGGGGGAGGCATAAAATGTCTATATATAACAGAGAAGACCAGTATATAAATCTTCTGGCACAAAAACAACATTCAACAAAAGAACTTTCAGAAAAAATGTTTATAAGTGAAGCCACGGTAAGACGGGATATTATTGCTTTGCAGAAAAAAGGTCTGGTATCCAGAAAGAGAGGTATAGTGTCTTTAAAGACCGCTTCTCCTGACCAAAGAATCCCTTTGTTTATACGCCATCTTGAGCAAAACGAAGCCAAGCAGATAATAGCACGAAAAGCGTCTTCATATGTTAAAGACGGTGATGTTATAATGCTTGATTCTTCCACCACAACTTTTCACCTTTTGCCCCACCTTACAGAGTTTAAAAACATATTGGTAATAACAAATGGTGCAAAAACTGCACTGGAATCCGCGTCTTTAGGAATAAAAACAATTTGTACGGGCGGTGAGATAACGCCTGAATCCTTTAGTTATGTAGGACCGGATGCTGAGAATATGCTTAAAAAATACAATGCGGACGTTGCTTTTTTCTCGTGCAGGGGCATAACGGAGGAGGGAATAGTGTCTGACAACTTTATCCTTGAAAATTCCATAAGAAAAATTATGATTAAAAATTCCAAAAAAAGTTATTTGCTTTGCGACAGCAGTAAATTCGGGAAGACTTATCTTAATACATTATGTAGTACCAAAGATATTGAAAAGGTTATTAGTAATTAAAAAAAGAACCCTTAAAAGGTTTTTTTTTAATCTATTATTGCACCGTTCTTGACTAGTATTTTTTGTACTTCTTCGTAAGATACTTCGTCTGCAGAAATACCTGATTTGGCTGCAAGGGCTGCGGTTATACCTGCCGCTTCTCCCATTGCAATACAAGGTGGCATTACTCTTACTGCCGCAAAAGCATATTTGTCTGCAGAAAGGGATTTGCCTGCTGTCAGCAAGTTGTTTACATTTTTTGAAATAAGACAGGAAAGAGGAATGTAGTAGTTTTCTCCTGTGTGGGTTATGTAATTTACCTTATCTTTTTGATGAATGTCAATGGAGTTTGCACAAACTGCAATTCTGTCAGGGAATTTTTTACAACTTTGAATGTGTTCAAGACTTAAAATAGTTTTTCCCACAAGGCGTCTGCTTTCTCTTATGCCAAGGTCTGATGCAGTTGTATGAAGACGTATTTGTGACAGTCCCGGGATATTCTCTTTTAAAAATTCTATAATTTTTCCTATTTGCAAACGTTGTTCAATTTCGCCCTTTGTTACTTCTTCGCAGTCAAGCTCGTTTAACTGGCTGTCAATCTGCGCCATATTTACCGTCCATGTGCCGTCAGAGTTTTCAAACATACGGAGTTTTCTTGTTCCGCAGGGGAAAGTACCGTCTTTTTTACCCTGTTCGATTACGTCCATAAAAAATCTGTCTCGCATATCAATGTTTTTGTTCATATATTCGTCAAGAACTTTTTTATCTACGCCTGAAACTTTAAAGAACATAGAGGTTGTTTGCACAAGTCCGTCGTCATTTCCTCTCATAGTTTCTGCACCTGCTTTATGTGCCAGAGCCGCACTTCCTGTGGTATCTATAAACATCTTTGCATTTACTTTAATGATGTCATTGCTGTCTGCCCCATAAACAGAGGTTATGTTCTCGCCGTTTTTCTCGCAACCTATTACGGTTGTGTGATATAAAAGTTTTACTCCTGCTTCAAGACACATCTGTTCAAAAACAATTTTTATAGTTTCTGTGTTATAAGGCATTACGCCTATGTGCCCTCTTGTTCTGTATCCGCTGTGACTGTTATTCCCGGGACAATGTTCTGGGGACACTGCACCATTTTGTTCAACCAGTCTTTTTTCAAGTTCATAATACAGTCCCTTTATTATTCTTTCTTTACCCTTGGCGTCGTAGCAAGTCATAAATGGTCCTACAAGTCCTTTTGTTGCAGTTCCCCCAAGGAAACCGCCGTTTTCTATAAGAATTGTTTTTGCACCGTTCCTTGCAGCTGAAATTGCTGATGCAAAACCGCTGACACCGCCGCCGCATACAAGTACGTCACAATTATATTCTTTTTGCACATCTAAAGTAATCTTATTCATAATAATTCACCTCGACTTACATTATACAGTTGTTTCTTGACGATTGAAATAAATTATGCTAAAATAAAATTTATAAAATCCATTAATAACAAGGGGTGCTTTTTGTGCAATATCCGTTTAAAGTTATAGAATCAAAGTACACCACAAGAAAAGAATTTGATGTAACGGACGGGCGTCAGCCAACTCATGCAGTTTTTTACCTTAAAAAGGGTCGTTTTGTAATAGAAATAGACGGTGAAAGAGAAGAAGTTAAAGAGGGAGACTGCTATATTTTGCCCGATTACATTTATTACCGCCGAAAGGTAATAGAGCCAATTGAATTTGTATATGTGAAATTTATGTGTAACGAAAATTGCCCATATAATTTTGAAATTCCTTTCGGTAAAGTCAATTTTATTGACAAAGAACGGTTTTTGGCAAACATTACTGCTCTTGAAAAACTTCTTTCAAAAGACGATTATTTGTCTGCAGGGTACAAAGAGCATTTGCTCCTTGACATTCTTTTTCAAATATACTTTGAAAGCCATCCTGAGGGAAAGCCTTACGAAGACATACCTTGCCATGACAGTATTGTAAACTCTGCTACGTCGTACATAAATGAAAAGTTAAAAGAAAAAATACTGATTGAACAAATTTGCAGACACGCGGGTACTAACCCATCAACTCTTAATTTTAAATTCCGCCGTCAGTTTAATCTTTCGGTAGGGCAGTATATTGAAAACAGGCGTATAGATAAAGCCCGTAAACTTCTTACGGGTACTTCTTACAGTGTTTCGGAAATTGCTACACGCTGCGGCTTTGACAATGTTTATTATTTCAGTAATGTTTTTAAAAAAGAAACAGGAATGTCACCATTAAAATTCAGAAATACTCAATAATAAAAAACCTCTCAATATGAGAGGTTTTTTATTATTTTATTGCTTCTTCTGTTGTTTTTTCTGTAAGATGGTCGTTATAGCCAATCTTAAGCCAGTTGATTTTTCCCTTGTCATACTGTGCAACTGTAATGGAAGCGTTTGGAACGTGGGGGATTTCTTTAATATTTTCGAGGGGGATGTTGTTCCACCCTGCACGAAGAGTACGTATTACTCCGCCGTGTGTTCCTACCAGAACGGTTTTTCCGTCATTTTCTTTTGCTATTTTGTCAAAAGCAACAAGTGAGCGGTCCATAAGTTCTTTGTAACTCTCTCCGCCGTCAAATCTTGCAAGACCCGGGTTTTGTCTGTATAATTCAAAACTTTCGGCATACAGTTCCTTTACGGTTTCTATAAGAAGTCCCTGCCATTCACCTACGTCCACTTCACGAAGTTCTTTTACTTTGTTAACAGGTATGCCAAGTTTTTGTGCAATCGGTTTAACTGTGTCAACTGCTCTTGACAAATCACTTGAATAAATTTTATCAATTTTAAAATTTTCAGTAATATATTGTGCAACCGCCTCCGCCTGAGATAAGCCGATTTCATCAAGAGGAACGTCCATCTGTCCTGAAAATCTTTTTTCTTTGTTTCCTTTACTGTAACCGTGTCTTACTATTACAAATTTTACCACAATGCTCACCTCCTGAAACTATTTCGTTGTATAACCTTTATTAATTCTACCACAGGTATTACTAAGAATGCAAGACCTATTGCAACGGCGTATTCGGTACCGTTAATGGGAGTAAAGCTGAAAGCATTTGCTAGAACGGGTATTTCGCATACTGCAGTTGTAGCAATAAGAGAGCCAAGTGTTGAATACAGTAAAAATTTGTTGTTATTACCTTTTAAATACATTGTAATTACCGAGCCACGCTGTGAACGCATATTAATTGAGTGGAATATTTCGCACATTGACATTGTTAAAAATGCCATAGTCATTCCGTCGGGACTGTTAACAAATTCCCATCTTCCCGATTCCATAAAGTGGCCTATAAAGTATGCACTTATTGTAAGAACACTAACCAGTAATCCCTGATACGCCACGTCAAAACCAAGTCCTCCTGAAAAAATGCCGTCAGATGTTTTTCTGGGAGGCCGTTTCATTATGTTGTCCTCACCTTTTTCCATACTGAGAGCAAGGGCAGGGAAACAGTCTGTTACAAGGTTTATCCACAAAAGATGGACAGGTTTTAAAATGGTAAAACCAATTAGATTTGCCACAAATATTGATATAACTTCGCTTAGGTTTGATGCAAGAAGAAAGCCGATTGATTTTCTTATGTTGTCGTAAATTCTTCTGCCCTCGCCTACTGCGGTAACTATGGTTGCAAAGTTGTCGTCTGCAAGTACCATATCTGCAACATTTTTGGTAACGTCGGTACCTGTAATACCCATACCAACGCCTATGTCTGCAGTTTTAATTGAGGGTGCGTCGTTTACGCCGTCTCCCGTCATAGCGGTAATGTAGCCCAGTTTCTTCCACGCCTCAACTATTTTTACCTTGTGCTCGGGCTGAACTCTTGCGTAAACCGAATATTTTTGTACTTCTTTTGCAAAGTCCTCGTTGGAAATTTCGTCTAACTGAGCACCGGTTAATGCTTCTTCGGCACTTGTTATTATACCTAACTGTTTAGCAATGGCAATCGCGGTGTCTATGTGGTCGCCCGTAATCATTATAGGTCTTATACCTGCTTCTTTGCACTTTATAATAGCGTCTTTAACTTCAGGTCTTACGGGGTCAATCATACCCACTATTCCACAGAAAATTAAATCCTGTTCCACATTTTCGGGAGTAACTTTTGAGGGTAACTCTTTAAGATTTTTATAAGCAAGAGCCAACACCCTAAGAGCGTTGTCCGCACAATTTTTATTTTGTTTTAATATTTCTTTTTTAAGTTCCTCTGTTAAAGGTACTGTTTTTCCGTCTTTTAAAACACCGGTACAGCGTTTTAAAATTTCGTCAACTGCACCTTTGGTAAACTGAATGTAGGCACCGCTGTCTTTGTGTATAGTTGTCATCATTTTTCGCATAGAGTCAAAGGGCGCTTCGGAAACCCTCGGATTAACCTGCTCCAGTTTGTTTTTGTTAAGCCCTAAACTAAGGGCAAAGGATACCAGCGCCGCTTCTGTGGGCTCACCCAATACGTTTTCCTTTTCGTCAACAGATACGTCTGTGCAAAGAGCAAAGCCTTTTGCAAGAAAATTTTTGTCGCTGCCGTAACTTTCCACAACTGTCATTTTGTTTTGTGTAAGAGTACCTGTTTTGTCAGAACATATTATCTGTGCACAGCCCAAAGTTTCCACTGCAGTCAGTTTTCGTATTATGGCGTTTTTCTTTGACATATTTGTAACGCCGATTGCCAGAACTATTGTTACAACTGCCGCAAGACCTTCGGGAATTGCTGCAACGGCCAGAGACACTGCAAGCATAAAAGTATCAAGGAAAAATTCGAAGTCAAGGGTGTCCCCCATAAAGTACTGCCTCAAAACTCCAAAGGCAAACATAAATATACATGTGCCTATTACGATATATGTTAAAATTTTGGAAAGACCTGCAAGTTTTTTCTGCAAAGGAGTCTGTTCGTCGGCGGCAACAGTAAGGGCGTGAGCAATTTTACCCATTTCTGTCTGCATACCTGTTGCTACAACTACACCTTTGCCTCGTCCGTAAACTACGGTGCTTCCCATATACATCATATTTTTTCTGTCCCCTAAGGGAACGTCTTTTTCCGATTTTAAATTGATGACGTCAATAAGTTTATCTACAGGCACAGATTCTCCCGTTAACGCCGCTTCTTCAATTTTCAGTGAAGCACTTTCTATTATTCTGCAGTCTGCAGGAACGGCGTCTCCTGCTTCTAACAAAACTATATCGCCAACTACTAAGTCTTCGCTTTTTATTACTACTGTTCTTCCGTCACGAAGAACACGGGTGGTGGAGGCGGACATTTCCTGTAACGCTTCAATGGCTTTTTCCGCCTTACTTTCCTGATACACTCCAAGAACTGCGTTAATTAAAACAACTGCCAGAATAATAATTACGTCTGTGGGGAATTCTGCTTCTAAAAATGCAGTTATGCCTGAAATAACAGCCGCCGCAATAAGTATAAGTATCATAGGGTCTGAAAGTTGCTCCAGAAAACGTAAAAATACAGATTTTGTCTTGCCTTTTTCCAGTTTGTTTTTACCGTTTGTAAGAAGCCTGTTTTGTGCAACAACGGTAGTAAGACCGCTTTCATCTGAGTTGGTGCTTTTTAAAACTTCGTCAATTGGTTTTAAATACTCTTTCAATTTGTTTCCTCCTTTAAAATTAAAAAAGACCCTCGACGAAAAAACGTCGAAGGTCTTGCTTCCCTGACAGGGTCCAAAAGCCAGTCACAAGTGACACG
>CALDNB010000159.1 GCA_937914775.1 uncultured Clostridia bacterium | reverse complement strand
TTTTTTTTTTTTTTTAACATTTTTAAATTCAATTTGCTAAAAATTTTTTCATATTGCATCTTTGTTTATATGACAAATTACATCTAATGTGATTACTAATATGCTTAGGTTTAGGTCTATCATTCTGCTATTTGTTTTGTATTTGTCCCATCTTCACTTCGTTTTCTCTTATTTTAGATTGATAATTTTTAATCTGTTCTTTAATAATTTGACTGATTTCATCAGGTCTTAGATTCATTTGTCAATCACATCCTTTACATCGTTTAGATGTTTATGAATACTTGCGTTTATAACTTTGCCGTCCATTTCCACAATCAGTCCTCCAATTATGGAACTGTCAACATCACACTGTATAAACACAGTTTTACCGCTTAATTTCTCTAATTTTTCTTTAAGTGCATCCTTTTGTGTGTCTGTCAGCGGAACTGCACTTTTAACCTGTGCTTTTGTAACATTTTTAGTTTCTTCAAGCATTTTTTTATACTGTAAAACACAGTCACCGAAATATTTAATATATCTTTTTTCGCAAAGCAACTTTACAAAAGACATAACATATTCCGAAATACTGCCATCAAAGGCTTTTTCAAAAGCACTTTGTCTTTCGGATAAAGGAATTGACGGCGAGGACAAAAACTCCTCATACTGAGGGTTTTCCAAAAAAGAACTGTATATTAAATCAAGTTCCTCTCCGTATTTTTCACCGCAATTTTCTTCCATAGCCAGAGAAAACAGAGCCTCTGCATATTCCCTGCTTAAATCATTCATTATCATCACCTATTTTCTCAATAAATGAATCAATAAACTGTCTGTGGTCATCGGCATTAATTTCTCTTTTTAAAAGTTTGTTGGCAAGAGCAGTAGAAACCACAACAATTTCCTGCTTGATTTCTGACTGTGCTTTCTTGCGTTCCAAATCAATCTGATTTTCTGCCTGACGAATAATACCGTCTGCCTGTTCCTTTGCTTTTGAAACAATTGTTTCGCCCTGTTTTTTGGCACTTTCCTGTGCTTGTTTTATCATTTCATCAGTTTGTGACTTGACGGTTTTAATTTTTTCGTCCCACAACTGTCTGTCCTTTTCGGCTTCATTCTTTGCTTCCTCAGCGTCCTGATACTTTTTGTCAAGTTCGTTCTGCCTTTTTAAAAGCATATTGTTAACAGGCTTAAACAGAAATTTTTTAACAAGAAGAAAAAGTATTATTAAGTTAACTAAAGAAATCAGTATATTCCACAGATTTACAGAAATAACTTCCAACGATTGCATAGTTTTTCACCTTCCGAATTAACCGATTGTAGAAATAAGAATGTCTATAAATCTTCCAGGAGCAACAAACAATAATAATATTGCAATAACAAGAGCATAAAGACCTGTTGTTTCTGCAATAGCACAACCCATAAGCATAGTTGAAGTTACGTCGCCTTTGCTTTCAGGCTGACGGCCTATTGCTTCACAGGCTTTTGCAACTGCGTTACCTTCACCGATACCGGGGCCTATACCTGCTATCATAGCGGCACCTGCGCCTAATGCACAACATCCCAAAATAATACCAACTGCGATTTCCAACATAATTTTTTCCTCCTAAACATCACAATTTTTTTGTTTTTTTCTTTGCATATATAATTCATAAGGAAAGCCCCCTGAAACGTACATCATTGTAAGCATCGCAAAAATATACGCCTGAAGACAACCGCTGAATATATCAAAATAAATAGATAAAATTGCAGGTAAACCTGCCTGTAAAAATGGTATATCTCCCAAAAATCCCGGAAGAAATCCGAAAACCATTTTTGATAACCCTCCCAGTGCCGAAGCCACAAGGACAGATATAACCGAGCCCGATAGCACGTTTCCGTAATGACGAAAAGCCATAGATATTGGTGTGGCAATTTCGCTTATAACATTAAGAGGCGCCATCAGAACAGGATTTGCGAAACTTTTTACATATTGTACCGGTCCGCATTTCATCTTGTAATAGGTAATAAGAATAAAAACCAGTATTGCCCACCCTGCCACAACATTAAGGTCTGATGTGGGTGGGTAAAGTCCACACAAAGTAACAAGACTTGAAAATGCAGACAAACCTATTATTGCCGCAATAAACGGCGCAAAAGATGCAAAATAGTCTCCCATATTGCCTGACACCAACTTTTTGCACATTTCTACTATTATTTCAGCAAAATGATGTCTTTTTAACCACACGCCGTCTTTTATTCCGTGGGTTAAGTACAAACATAAAAACAATATGGAAAGCATTACTGCCAGAGAATTAATCTGGGACTCCGTAACAGGCCAGTCCTGAAAAGGCATCTTAATCGTAAAAAATATGGCAGCACCTGATATAACTATACCCTCTTTTAACGGCGTAGTTACGATTTTAAGCACAATGCAGGATAAAATCGGCAACACCATTAAAACTATTAAAAGAATGTCGATTGCTTTAAACCGACGGGACATTTTATTCACTTGTCTATCACATCCTTACTGTCTTTGTCCTTAAATAAAGGTCGAAAACTTATTGCAATTCGTGGAAAAAACACCGGCACAATAACTGCAACTATATTGAAGCAGGGCACCAGAACGCCCACTGCAATTGCCACAAACATACCAAAAGTGCGAAGTTGCTGCGATGTATGCATTATTTTTTTAGCCTCGCTTTGTTCTTTCCCAAGTGCTTTTTGCACGGCAAGTCCCATAAGGTAAAAATTACCTACTGCAACTGTTCCTGAAAGCAGATTACCTAAAAGCACTTTATAATCCCATCTTTTAAGGATTAAAAACACCGCTTCCATTAAAACACTTAAAATTATAACAAAACCACCGATGTACTTTGTCTCCTTTATAACAGCAGCATCAACTTTTGCCATAAATCTTCTCCTTTATAAGTATTCCATAAATATACTATTAATAATCTTTACCTATATATTCAGGTGGTGCAAGTAATAATTCAGGCTTTTTCATTAACTGCTTAAACAGTTTTATTGCAGTTGCAAAATAATACCCGTCGCAGATTCTCTCGTCAAGAACAAATCTTACGTTAATTACATTTTTATTAACAACCGTTCCGTCAGCCTGTAGTTCTCTTACAACTGTTTTCTTACCAATTGCAAGAAATACAGAGGTAGTACCGAATTCGTACAGATGATGGTATATGGAATTAAGTCCGATTGAGCCAACATTTGTAACAAACAGGCTTGAATGGAAGGGGCTCACTTTATTGATAATTTTAGGCATTTTACCAAAATCATCAAGATTTCTCATTGTCCATACAAAAAACTTTTTGGTAAATCCGGGAAGCATATTAACAAGTTTTACAGTAACATCTGTCTTGTTCTGATTGTCTTCTTCCGCCTTTACCTGTTGTACCATTTCATCAAATTTTGCTACCACTTCACGCAAAGTATCTGTCGGCTGAAATTCAGGCATAACAAGTGCCTCTTCTGCATCTTCGCTCATTCCTCTTTTAACTGCAAGCGAGGCGCGAAGATAACTTCTTGCAAAAATTTTTCTTCCGCTTACAAACCTGTTAAGGCGTGGTTTTTGCACAAAGGTTCTTATGGCTGCAGCCACAAAAACGTGGTAAGAAGATAAATTTGGTATTTCTTTTCTGTGTTCCATTATGAATTTTCTTAGATTTGTAATGTCAATTTGCTCTTCAAAGAACACCTGACTGTCTAATCTTGAACGCATAATATGGGGTATTACGTGGAATAACGGGTCCTGGTCCTTTACTCTGTAACCGTCATATCTGTCACCAAAACGACGTTTTCTTTTGGTTCCTTTTTCCATTAATTTCACAACCTTTACATATTTTGTTTTAATTCATCAAAAATTTCGCACATTTCATTATATGTCTTACATTTAACAAGCATATCTTTATATTTTACATTTTTGGGCATTCCTTTAACATACCATAAAGCGTGTTTCCTTGCTTCCTTTATGCCGTTTTGCTCACCTTTGTATTTAACAATAAGTCCGATATGCCGCTTTGCCAATAGCAGTTTTTCAATATTGTCCTGTTTGGGAATTTCTTTTCCCTTTTCAAGATACTGTAAAATTTCCTTTATCAGGTGCAGGTTTCCAAGAGTTGCTCTGCCAACCATTATTCCTGCACAACCTGTCTCTTCAATTACCCTTTTTGCATCGTAAGGAGTTTTAATATCTCCGTTTGCAATTACAGGAATACTGACGCATTTAACTACCTTTGCTATTTCGTCATAATTACATTGTCCTGTGTAGTTTTGCTTTGTTGTACGCCCGTGAACGGTAATGTATGAGGCACCGTTTTGTTCCGCCTCTTTGGCACATTGTACAGCATTTATGGAATCTTCGTCCCAGCCAAGCCGCATTTTAACGGCTACGGGAACGTCACAACTCTCAGTAACCGCTTTAACAATTTCGCC
>CALDNB010000158.1 GCA_937914775.1 uncultured Clostridia bacterium | reverse complement strand
GCTCATAATGTATCGGTTCGCCAAATATAATTTTCATACCTCCGAAAAGTTTATATTCAGAAGCAATTTTTACTGGTACAATCGGTGATTTAGTTTTAAGGGCAAGAACAACGGCTCCGTCTTTACTGTTGTTAATATCAGGTAAATTCCTCGTCCCTTCAGGGAAGATTACCATTGCACCATTATTTTTTAATATGGTAAGAGCGGTTTTAACAACAGAAACGTCATTTCCTTTGCGGTCAACAGGATAAATACCTAAACCCGTCAAAAACCATTTGCAAAATTTATTGGCAAACAATTCTTTTTTAGCCATAAAATTAAGTTTTCTGGGAACAAAACCCCCGATTACTATACCGTCATTTAAACTCTTGTGATTTCCGCAAATGATTACAGAGCAATCTTTAGGCACTGAATTTTCGTTATATGATTTTGCAAAAAAGAAAATTCGGTAAAACAGTCTTATTAATGGCTGTGCAATACTATAAACACA
The DNA here is from genome assembly GCA_937914775.1 of uncultured Clostridia bacterium. Taxonomy (GTDB): domain Bacteria; phylum Bacillota; class Clostridia; order Monoglobales; family Firm-18; genus RGIG1864. Next base: position 5,204 of record CALDNB010000158.1, on the reverse strand, counting down.
TTTAAAGAACATCGATTTTCTCCTTAATCATTTCAGAAATTTTCTCTACTACTTCCAAAAAAGGAATACCGTCTGTGTTAATAAGTATTGCATCTTCAGCCTGTTTTAACGGCGCAAATTCTCTGTGAGAATCGTTGTAATCTCTTGTTGTAATATCCTTTAAAACTTCATCAAAATCAAATGAGACACCTTTTTGTTCGTATTCAAGGCATCTTCTCTTTGCTCTTTCTTCAGGAGAAGCAGTTAAGAAGATTTTAAGTTGTGCATTTGGCAAAACATAAGTACCTATATCACGCCCGTCCATAACAACTGACGTTTTTTCTGCTAATTTTCTTTGAAGTTCAACAAGACAAAGACGTACTTCTTTAACTGCTGAAACAGCAGAAGCCACCATAGAAACATTTTCTGTTCTTAATTCTCCTGTAACATCAGTTCCGTCAAGAATTATGTGTTGTGTGCCGTCAACATACTTAATTTCAATATCGGTATTTCCAAGCATATTTATAATTTCTTCCTTGTTTTTGGAAACATCGTAGTTTAATTTGATACATTTAACTGCAATAGCACGATACATTGCACCTGTATCAACATATACAAACCCGAATTTTTTTGCAATTTCTTTCGCAACTGTGCTTTTTCCTGCACCTGCAGGACCGTCCAAAGCAACCGCTATGTTTTTCATAAGTAACCACCTAATCTATAAATATTCTGCCAACCATGGCAATATTTTTATCAACCGTAATTGTTTCGCCAAAACTATGTCGTATATCATTATCACATATTATAGCAACTTCAAAAGGCTTTTTAGCCTTTCTTCCGTCAATTTCAAGAACCGAGTTGTCAAATACACTTACTTTAATTTGATTTTGTGTAAAACATGCAACTTCTTCTCCATTTAATAATATAATAACATTACTGTCAGGCTCATTGATTTTTAATGTTACCAAAGAACTTTTTATAAGTTCACTCTCTGAAAAAGTTTCAATATACTCTGTGTTTGTAATTCTGCAAAAATACAAGTTCAGTTCAGGAACGCTCATCACAACCTGTACTAAAATAACTATTGCAAAAAGGGAAATTGCTGATATTTTAAGAAACTTTTCAAAATCCACTTTTAAAAACCGCATATATAACACCTCGTTGGTATTTTATGCAATTTTAAATTATATTATATCTAGCGCTGGATTTTAGAAGCAAATTCTTCTCTTTTCTTTAATTCTTCCAAAAACTCTGTATCTTCTTCCTCATCGTCTTCAATAGGCATCAGATGTTTGTCAACAAGAGAAACCGCATTAAAAGTAGCAATATAATTTGCAAAGGCAGAGAAAAACAGTGCTGATAAAACTGCACCAAAAACGTGCCCAAAACCAAATATAAAATATCCGATAATAAACAGTAAAAGGGTAATTCCAACATTTCTTGGCAACTTAATTATAGTAAGCAAAAATGAGTTTCTTATTATTTCACCAAACTTCATATCAAAAGTTACCATAATTGTATATATAAAGTAATGCATCATAAAATATACGGCAAAAATAAAAATATAAAATACACTTAGTATGCTAAAAAACATTCCACCGCTAAGTTCGGGATTACCGTAAAATACATAGCAGGAAAAAGCCATAATAGCCATAATAATATCAAGAACAAGCAAGGCTAAAGATTGCTTAATATTCTTTTTAATGTTTTTAATTAAATCGTGAAAAATCCAGGCGTGTCTTTGTCTTGAAAAATTTCTTAAAACATAAGCAAAACCTGTATTAAACAAAGGACAACCTATAATTGAAATAATCATAAAAAGCAAACTGTGCATAGAAACTCTGGTAACAACATCATCAGTTACTACAATGAATAAAAGACCCCAGAGGGGAATAGTTGACACAAAATGCATTAAACTTATTTTAACAAACTTCCAGAATTTTCTGAATAAAACACCAAAAAATATCTGCATGGGAGTTTCATAAAGATCCTTTGAAACACCCGCGCCCTCCTTAGAAAAATTAAATAATCCCATAACTATTATCCTTTCAAAATAGGTGAAATCTTTTTATAAATAATAAAAGAAATTACTACACTGCACATACATTTTATAAAAGTAAAAGGTAGATTAAAATATATTAGTGCTTCTATTAAACTGTCAACATTGCTGTTGAGTGCCTGATACATACCGATAATTGTGTCCATTGGCATAAAATTTGTGTAAAAGGGATAGGTAATATAATAATTTGTAAATATACTTATCAGTGCTGCAAAAAGTGCACCTGTAACTGAGCCGATGAGAGCGCCTTTTCTGTTTTTTAATTTAGAATAAATAAGTCCCGCAATAAAAACGAATGACGAACTTATAATAAAGTTTGATAACTCACCTACTCCACCCGTAGTTGAGAATGGCAGATTAATAATGTTTTTTATTAAACTCACAAGCACACCGTAAACAGGTCCTAAAGCAAAAGAACCAAGCAGTGCGGGTAATTCGGAAAAATCCACTTTGATAAAAGGTGGCATAAACATAGGTACCGCAAAATTTATAAACATCAGTACTGATGATACAGCCGCCAAAAGAGCCGTAACTGATAATTTTCTTATATTAGTTTTCATAATACACCTCACTATGACATTCATTTAATTTTAACATTTTTATCGAAAAATGTCAACTTAATATAAGGTATTGTAATTTAAAATATTTATGCTATAATTTACTTAATACTACGAAAGGTCAACGCTATGGAAAAAGAACTGATAAAACGTGCTAAAAACAACGATTTGTCAGCATTTGAAGAATTAATTAAAATGCATGAGAAAACCGTTTATAATATAGCCCTTAAAGTTATGGGAAACCAACACGATGCCTCGGACGCCGCTCAGGAGGCTTTTATAAAAATGTTTAAAAATATAAAAAAATTCAGGGGTGACAGTAAATTCTCCACCTGGGTTTACAGAATCGCCCACAATGTTGCACTCGATATGTTACGAAAGAACAGTAAAAAAACTGTTTCTATCGATGAAAATTATGAGGATGGTGAAAACCCCATATTAAATATTGCTGACCCCTCTCCCTCTCCCGAACAATCGGTTATCGACAAGGAAAAAATGCAAATTTTAAAAAATGCAATAGACAGTTTACCCACGGTAAGCAAAACTGCAATTATGCTAAGGGACATTAACGGTTTGTCTTATGAAGAAATTGCAAAAATTCAAAATTGTTCATTAGGCACAGTTAAATCGAGAATTAACAGAGCAAGAATACAACTAAAAGAAATTATTATGAAACAAAATTACTGATATTTTCGTCTAATAAATTAAGGAGCGAAAGTTATGTTAAATAAGTGCAAAAAAACACAAAATTTGATATTTGACTATATAGACGGTATTTTACCCATAGGTAAGCAAAAGTCCGTTAAAAAGCATCTGGATTCCTGCAGTACTTGCAATTCCGTTTATAAGGAAAGTCTTTTACTGAAAGAGCAGTTAAGTAACATAAAATTAGAGGAACTGCCAGAAGATTTTGAAAAGGAACTTCACTTAAAACTTGCTCAGGAAAATACCGCAAAAAGAAAGAACCGTATTTTTATACCTGCTTTAAGCAGTGCCGTTGCTGCGGCTATGGTTGCGGTTGTTATGTTTAGTGTAAACTTTAAAACAAATCAGATTGAAAACGAGAATTTGGTTTATGAGCAACCCAAAATTACAGGAATGTCAAGGTCTAAAATGGCAACAAATGATGTAATGTATGACACATACGTTGAAAACCTGAAGGCAGAAATTACAGGAACTTATGCAGTTGAAATAAATAGTAACGATTTATTTGAGCAGTTAAAGAATTCATACAATTTTAAAAAAGACGGAGAATATTATTTTTTAGACTGCACTATAGAAGAATTTGACAAAATCAGCCAATTGCTAAGCAAAAACAATTTACAACTTACTCTTGAAGAAAACAGTGAACAACTTAAAATTAAGATAAAAAAATAGAGGGAATTTCTTCCCTCTATTTTTATAACAGTATCAAATTATTTAACTGCATCTTTAAGAGCTTTACCAGCTTTGAAAGCAGGTGTTTTAGCAGCAGCAATTTTGATTTCTGCGCCAGTAGCAGGGTTTCTGCCTTTACGAGCAGCTCTTGCACGGATTTCAAATGTACCAAAGCCAACTAATTGAACTTTGTCACCTTTTTTAAGTGCTTCAGTAATGCTAGCGATTGTTGCGCTTAATACTGTTTCAGCATCTTTCTTTGTGATGCCTGATTTTTCAGCGATACTTGCGATTAGTTCTAGTCTATTCATTGATGTTTCCCTCCTAAGTAAATATTTCATTATAATTTTATCACAAAAAATCCTAAAACTCAATAGTTATTTTAGATTTTTTATCCAAATTTTATAAAAAAAATCAGTAATTTCACCCAAAATGTTATGAAATTCCATATATTTTCTTAACTTCGTCGGTGTATTCTCCGTTCTTTTCATAAATAACCAACTGCTTTTCATATACCAATTTCGGCTTAGCACCTTTTTTCCCCTCTACTAAAAGCATTACAGGTGCACTGTCTTGATAAGAAACTACTGGTCTTATTCTTTTCGGCTCAATACCATTTTCTCTCATTAGACAGATAATATCAGATAAACGTTCAGGTCTGTGTACCAAATAGAAATTACCGCCAAACTTTAAATTTAAAGAGGCGCATTTAAGCACATCATTTAATGTGCACAAAAGTTCATTCCTTGATACAGCAATTTGTTTTACTTCAGTGATATCCCCGCCGCCAATTTCTTTATATGGCGGATTACATACAATACTGTCGTATAAATACTCGTTTTTGTATTCCTTTAAATCGGCATTTTTAACTGATATAACGTCATCAAGTTCGTTATAAGAGAGTGTTTTTTTCGCAAGTTCGCACATTTCATTTTGAATTTCAACGGCGTCAATATGCTTTGCATTTGTTTTAGCAGAAAGAAGTACCGCAATTATGCCGCTTCCCGAGCACAAATCAAGAACACATTCGTTTTTCTTTATTTTAGCAAAACCTGAGAGCAAAACTGCGTCAATACCAAAGCAAAACCACTTAGGATTTTGCATTATACTAAGTGGTTTTCCGTTTCTGCCTTTTAATTGTAAATCGTCAACTCTTAAATTGCTCATCTTCTTTTTTCTGCTATTTCAAGCATTATATCATTAATAAACTGTTCAAAAGGACGAACACCAAG
>CALDNB010000157.1 GCA_937914775.1 uncultured Clostridia bacterium | reverse complement strand
TCTGACCATAATACTGTACCTTCTACATTTGCCGCTTCTGTTGTAAACACAAAAGACGCTGCCTGTATCGGAATACCGATTTCAGAAGTCATACCCGCTGGTATTGTAACTGTATATTGTGTCGCGTAAGACAACATAGCATCAAGTGTTACTATTTTCTTTGTACCGTCAAGGCTTGGTGTTACAGAAACAGGAACTCCACCTGCTGTTAATGTGATATTTCCAAGAGATGCTTCACTAACAGTTTTTGTGAAAGTCAACTGTAATTCTGTGTTTCTTACAACCTGGTCGCCTGATACGTTAAGGGTTGCTGTTACTTCGCTCTCATAAGTTTTGAAGTTATAAACTGCTTTTTCGACAGGCATATCTGATACACCTTTAACTGTGCTTGGAACGGTCAATACATATTCTGTATTCATTTCAAAGTCTGCATGAGCCAAAGTTACAGTTTTGTCTTCATTAGACACTGCGTATCCTGTAATTAAATTTGTTTCTTCGTCTTTTTTAGTTAAAGTAATGTACTGTTCTGTGCCTTCTTTAATTGCTTCACTTAATGTTACTGCAATTTCTTTGTTAAGTAAAACATCTGTTGCACCGTCTGTTATTGTAACATTTTCTATTTCAGGTGGTGCGATATTATTAGTAGTAAAAGAAACTGTTCCTGCCGCTGACAAGGGAAGACCTAAATTACTTACGACAATTTTAGGAATTGTCAATGTATAAGGTGTTAATTTTGATAGTCCTGAATAGGAAACAGTAACAGTTTTTGAGTCTTTCATAGACAATTCTATTTCTTCTGCTGTTTCAGACTCATCTGCTTTTAGTGAAATAGCATCTATTGAAGCCGGGTCAATTGCTGTATCAAAAGTCAAATCAAAGGAACCTGCAACATTTACATCCGCTGTGTCCGCAATATTGTGGCTTACAAAGTTCGGAAGTGTTGTGTAACGCGTTAACACAAAGTTATCGTATGTAGCTTCTGTAAATGTGCTTTCGCCGTTATTACTTTCATTTTGTTTTAATGTAAGTTTATTAAAGAACCAACCCGCATTTTGATTTCCAACATAATCTACCCAATCAGTTGACCTGAAAGAATACTTACCATCAACTTTTGCACCTATGTTATATTGTGTGTTTGCAACGTCAAACACAAGAACCATATGAACATTTTTGCCTTGTAAATCAGCAGCACTTCTTACATTATCCTTTGTTGCAGCATTAATACTGTTGTATGTATCTGCGCTGTTAATTGTTCCGGCATTATACATATCCTGTATACCGTTTGTTGCTGTAATATCAATTTGAGCATAAGTTCTGCCTGATGCAGACTCAGTTAACTGCAAATCATTAAAATTGTTTCTTTCATTATATCTGTTTCTTACAGGCAACAAATCTGAATAATAATCATATTCAAAAATCAAATAACCCGTTGCTGGAGGACGTCCTGTGCCTGTGGACAAACCAAGGGGCATATTAAGTATTACATTTTCAGAGCCGTGCTCTGTATTTCTCTTTTGACCCAAAACAAGTTTGCCATTGTCAAATGCAAGTTTACTTGTGTAGTCAGTTGCTGCTGCGGACCAGTTTTCTGACGAACTGTTAAAAGTCGTTGAAGTTAATGAACCGCCTGAATAATTACCAACTGTTGCCGTCCAGGTAGGACGCTCTGTCATAACATTCTCTGCTGTTATAGTGTCAAAATTTTCTGACCACAATACTTCACCGCCTGTAGATGTAGCAAACGTACTTGTTGTTCTTGCAACAGCAATTCCGCCTAATGATTTAACAGTTTCGGGAACAGTTATTGTATATGTAGCACCTGCATCAAGAGAAGAATCAGGTGTTAATGTAACTGTTTTTCCATCCAAAGACAAAGCACGTGTTACTGCAACGTTGCCATAAGTATCTGACAATGTAATACCGTCAATTGTTTCTTCATCAACTGCCTCTGAGAATGTAACCTCAGGTGCTACAGTTAACAGTTGATTTGAAGAATTGTCGGCAGGGGTAACAGACGTTACCGCAGGTACCGTTTCTTCTGTCGTAAATGTAATTGGTTGTACAGCAGAAATTGGCAGACCGCCCACATTTGTTACGGTTTCGGGTACTGTCAATGTATAATCAACATTACCTGACAAGCCCTCGTATGTAACTGTTACGCCATCTGTTCCGTCCATAGCAACAGTTACGTCTGCTTCTGTATTTCCTGCTTTTAATGAAATACCGTCTATTGACGCTTCATCGATATCTTCAGAAAAAGTTAAATCAATTGTTCCTGAAACTGGCACATCTTTGTCCCCTTCTTCAACTGAAGACGAAACAAATTCAGGAAGAACTGTATAGTGAGTATATTTCATATTATCGTAAGATGCAACAGAGTCTTCCGAACCATGTTGTGGCGCTTCTGCCGCCTGAAGAATTATTTGGTCAATAAAGTAGTTTATGTTCGGGTCAAGTGCCCTATAACCTATTACTGTATCAGGAATGTCCATCCAGGTATTACCTCTGAAGGATTTTTCACCGTCAACTGTTGCAGAAACCATATATTTCATATTTTCAAGGTCATATATAATCTGCATTTTAACAGGTTTGCCTGAAATATCACTTGCTGTTCTTATATTTTTCAGGTTAGTATCTGCAACGTAAGTAGCATAATATGAAGATAAATAACGTGAACTATAAGCACTGCCGTCTCCCGGTACAGGGCTGTCAAGCAAGTCCTGAATACCGTTTGCCGATGTTACCGACAGTCTGGCATAATCTCTCAAACTAGCGGAATTATACAAAATAAAATCCTGTAAACCCCATTCTTCTTTACGGTCTTTAAAAAATGGCGCTTCTGTATAATAGTCATACTCAAAAACAGTATAACCTGTTGTAGGATGTTTGCCGTCATCTGTATTAAAGGTCATAGGCAGCGTTAGGTCAACTTTTGAGTTGCCGTTCCAGGTGTTCCTCAATTTCTTAAGAATAACCTTCTCTCCATCAAACTCAATCCTCGCTCCATGAACTGTTGCGGCATCCGCCCATGTGATTGTACTGTCGGACGCTTTTGCAGTAAACGTACCTGTGCCTTCGCCATAACTATCACTGTCACTATCAACGATAGTTGCAACCCAGCCGGGACGTAACGTACTTATATCATAGTACTCTTCGCCTTCGCCAAGTTCAAAGTCGAAATTCTCCTCCCATAATACTGTACTTTCCGCCTTTACCTTAACAGGTAAAGTGAAAGCCATTGTTGACAATACCATTATCACTGATAACAGCATTGACATAAGTTTTGAAAAATTACTTTTTCCTAAACTTGCCATATTTTTCGTCTCCTTTATATAAAAATTTCATTAATAAGTATAAGAATTCGATAATACTCCTATCTAACATTATAAAACTATTACAATTTAATTACAATGTAAAATATTTGGAAGATTGTGCTCTATATTAATATTTTCCGTATTATTGGAAAAAAGGCATAAAAAAAGCGGTGCAACGATAATGTTGCACCGCTTTGTGTTTTATATTACTGTGTTATTGTGATTGAAGTAATTTCGTAAACTCCGTAATTTACAGTACCTACTGCTACTACAGAACGTCCTGTAGTAAGTGCTTTAAATGTTCTTACATTTGAAGCAGTTGTATCGGTAATTGTTACATTGGATTTTACCACTGCCTGAACAGTCGAAACTTTTCCCGTTGCGGCATCAACCACGTCTATACCCATTACATAACTTTCGGGGTGGATGTAATTAATTGTACCAACCAGTACAGGAGAAACAACTAATGATTCAGTTGTAATTGTTTTTATAGTGCTGCTTGCAAGAGATACTTTCGCAGTTGCGCCAAGTCTTAAATCATAAATTGTTGCATCTTTGCCGTCAACAACGAATTTTGTTTCAGACCCTACTTTATATTCTTTTTCAACACCGCCCACAGTAAGCACTACTTTTGGGTCTGCGCTGATATAGATTGCAGCGATTGTACCCTCGGTTGTTGAATTTTTACTTGTTGCTGTTACAGTAACGGCTACCCCTGCTTTTACTGTTACAGTAAGGCTGTCACCTTCGCTTAATGAACGGATATCTGCTGTTTCACCGTTTCTTGATATTTTAGTATCTGTACTGATTGCAAAAGTTTCGGTGTCACCGTCTTTTAACTGGACTTTGATACCCACTTTACCCACAAGTTCTGTGTCCAGAAGTGTTCCGTAATATGTTGTAAGTTTTGTTTCAACGAGAACTGATGTTACCTGACCTGCTTTTACTTCAAGTTTTGCATACATACCTGATTTAATATCTGTGTATGAAACTTTTTCGCCATCTTTTTTGAAAGTGCAAGTATCAGACAGAGGATAATTCTCCAACTCGCCGTCTGTTGCACCTGCAGGAGACAATGTAAGAACTTTCTTTCCTGCTGATGAAGAAATACCGTTTATTGTACCTGTTGTAGAATACTGAACTGTTGAAGCAAGACCTTCAAGATATACTACTTCGTCTCCCTTAACAGTTACTTTTAAAGTAATACCGGGCACAAGGTTATTCAAATCAGCAACTTTACCGTCAACTAAAATTCTTGTTGAATCTGAAACTGCGATTGTTTCATCTTCGCCTTTTACAGTTTTAGCGCTGGGGCTTACAGATGTAACATACATATCAAACACTTCATAATCAAGTGTTTTTTCCGCTCTGTACATCATTGTAGCCATCATTGCTCTTGTAACTTCATAGTAAGGCATAAATTTATTATCTTCCATGCCTTTCATTACGCCTTTTTCGTTAACGTAATTTACATAAGGAAGAGATGCTTTCGGAATGTCGTTTAAATCAACATAGTCAACAGAGTACCCTGCTACTTCTGTTGCTTCTTCTGTTCCGCCCATAAGTTTTGTCAAAAGAATTGCTGCTTCGTGACGTTTTAATGCGTTTGCTTTAACGCCGTCGCCTATGTAGCCTGAAAGTTCATTTTCATTAAGAATACCTTTATACAAAAGATATGCAACTTCATTTTTATAATTAATGTCATACAATTCCAATGCTTTTTCGTACTGTTTATTTGCCGCTTCGGCAAAATCTTTATTTTCAGGCAAATCAACACCTGCAATTCTTGCCGCAATAATTAATGAGTCAAGTTTTGTAATACCGTTATCGGGTTTAAAGTTTCCATCGGGAAAGCCCTTTAGTATTGAGCGTGATACCATATCGTCTATGGCTTCCTCTGCCCATGAGTGTCTTTCCTCAATATCAGGGAATACTGCAGCACCTGCTACGGTAAATGTAAGCAGCATTACTACCGCAAGAACTCCTGACAACAAAGATTTTATTTTCATAACAACCCCTCCTGTTTGTATGACTTATATTTTAACAATTATATTCTAACATAAAAATTTTTATTTTTCAACAACAATTTTCACAATTGGAAAATATTTAGTATTGCATACAGTGAATATTTGCGGTATTATAAATTCGTGGTTGACATAATCTCGGTTTTATAACTTTTATGTTTACCGCGAAATAAAATTACACAGGAGGAAACAAAATGAGTAAATTAAAGAAAACCATATCTTTATTTATAGTTTTCGTTATGGCGGTCGGCATTCTTCCGAGCGCAATGGCATCTACGCTGCCAAATGATGTAATCGGCACAAAGTATGAAGAATCGGTTGAACTTTTACAGGCATTGGAAATCATGGTAGGCGACAAAGATACCGGCGATTTCAGATTGGAAGACGGGATTATCCGTTCAGAGGTTGCAAAAATCGCAGTACTTTTAATGGGCTTAAAAGACGCTGCTGAAAGTTCACAAGGGAGAACAAAGTTCCCTGACGTACCTGCCGACCACTGGGCAACAGGATATATTAATGTTGCAACATCTCAGGGCATAGTTATCGGTGACGACAGAGGAAACTTCCGTCCCAACGACACTATCACATTTGCAGAAGCAGTTACTATTTTTGTAAGAGCATTAGGTTACAAACCTATGGCAGAGGACAAAGGGGGCTTCCCCTCAGGTTACCTTGTAACTGCAGGTGATATCGGAATGCTTAAAAACGGCGTAACAGCATCTAAAGACAACACAGCAACAAGAGGTATTGCGGCATTACTTGCATTTAATTCATTAACACTTGAATTAATGGAAAAAACTGGTTTTGGTTCAAACGAGCAGTACGAAGTAGTTGACAAAACACTTTTAGAAGACAAATTAAAAGTAGAGCAGATTTACGGACAGGTAGTTTCTGATTCTCACTCATCACTAACAGGTTCTTCTTCATTAAAAGAAGACGAGGTTGCGATTAAAACAGGTGAAGAAACAACTGTTTACAAAGCAGAAGACGTTGAGGGCTTACTTGCCAAAAACGTAATTGCCTACGTTAAAGAAGACAAATCAGGAGACAAAAACGTAATACTAATCACAGTTGATAAATCAAAAACAAAAGAAATAACAATTAACATTAAAGACATTGAAAAAATAGAAGGAAACGTAATTTCTTACTGGGCAAAAGAAACAGACAGAAAGCCTACAGAAATCACACTTACAGAGGGTGTGAAAATATTCTACAACGGTATTTTGTCTGAAATGACAGTTGCAGGACTTGCAGATTTAAAATCAGGACACATTAACTTAGTTAACGTAACAAAAGACGCAGAATACGGCTACGTTTTCGTAACAGAATACAAAAATATGGTTGTTGACGAAGTATCAACAGTAAGCCACAAAATCAGCGACAAATTTAACTTGTTATCACTTACTTTAGACCCTGAAGACAAAAACATCAGTTTCAAAATCATAAAAGACGGCAAAGAAATTGATATTTCAGAAATTAAAGAGTGGGACATTTTATCAGTAGCAATGGACAAAGCAACTGCCGCTGACTCAACAAAATTCACAGTTTACGTTTCAGACGAAACAGTAACAGGCAAAATTACAGAAATCGAGGACGGAAAATACACCATCGGTGACAAGCAATACGAAATTGCACAGAACTACGTTGATGCAAGCCAGCCCGAACTTAAATTAAACGACGAAGGCACATTCTACCTTGACATTGAGGGTAAAATTGCCGCAGTTGACACACAGACAAAAGCAGGAAGCAACTACGCTTACCTTGTAAAAACAGAAATCAAGAGCACACTTGACAACGTATTACAATTAAAACTATTCACTTCAAAAGGCGAAGTAGTAATTTTAGACGCTGCTTCAAAAATTAAAGTAAACAACGTTTCTAACTTATCTGCCGAAGCAGCAAAAGAAGCAATCGGCGAAGGTGCAGGACTTATCACTTACGAAGTAAACAAAGAGGGTAAAGTTTCTTACGTTAACACAGCGCAAGTAAACGAAACCCCCGGCACTTCTCTTAAAAACGTGTTCTCTCTTGACTTCACATCTTATGATTCAGAAGAGGGCGTTGACAACGGTGTTGTTTACAAAGCGTCAACAAACAGACTTGACAAATTCAACTTGTCAGAAGACACAATCATTTTTGACATCCCTGCAGGTGAAACAGACCCTGCAAACTTCACAGTAAGAAAACCCGATATGTTCGTAGATAAAACAACTTACAACGTAGATATCTTTGACTTGACAGAAGACCTGACAGCAACAGTTGTAATTGTTAAAAACAGCGCAAGTCAGATTAACAGTGAAGCATCAGTTGCAGTAGTTGAAAAAATTACTACAACACAAAACGAAGACGGCATCGCAGTCCACAAATTGTACGCTTTACAGGACGGTAAGAGAATAGAAATGCTTACAAAAGACACAGCAACTCTTACAAAAGGCGAGGGTGCTCTGTTAGAAACAGGTGACGTTATCCAGTTCGGCACAAACTCAAAAGGCGAAATTGACAAAGTAACAGTACTGTTTGACAGTGACGACAAAGCAAACAATGAGGTTAACATCTACAAAGCATACGAAGGTACAGAAATGGAAACTGTAATCGGTAGAATTACAAAGAAATTCTCAACTTCAATCAACATTACTGCAAACAACTTGTCAGAAACAAACTTCGGTATCAAAAACGCTACAATTTATATGTACGACCACGAAAAACCGGCCAACAGCAAAGTTTCAGTTGTTGACGCAAGTTACCTGACAAAATACGACGAAGCAGACCCGCAGAAAGTATTTATCCGCGTGTTCAAAGGCGTTGTAACAGAAATTGTAATCATTAACGAATAAAATAATATTTAGGTTTTTCATCTCCCAAATTATAAGAAAAAGACTTGCGGATATATCCGCAAGTCTTTTTAAATTAAAACAGCGATGTTTGTTCTTCTTTCACAAAGCATCCCGCTGACGGAATTTTTCTTATTCTATAATATTTTGCGTCTTCAACGCCAAACTGCTCTGCAGTTGTAACGCGGGACAAGGTTGCGCCTTTTTTAAGTGTCATAACGGTTACGCCCTGTGAATCCCTTGTTGATTTTAACGACACAAGGGAAGAATTAAATGCAATTACCTTACCTATAGAGGACATTGCAACAAGGTCCGTTTCTTCCTTTAAAGTAATTACCGCAACTACGGGAGCAACATCGGAAAGTGCATTTGTAAGTTTCTTTCTGTTTTGCTTGGTTTCATATTTTGAAAGAGGAACTTTTGTCATTTTGCCGTTTTCGTAGCAGAAAAGAATCTGTTCTTTAAAGTCTGTGGTAACTGCAACACCTACCACCAGTTCTCCCTCCTCCATTTTAAGAAGTGAGGGCAGGTACTCACCTAAGGAACTTGCCTTTGTGTCTGCTATTTCGTGAGCCTTTATCTTATAAGCGTTTTGCATATTGGTAAAGGCAATTATTTCTGCAAGATTTGATGTTTCAACCTCAAGATTGATTTCGTCCCCCTCTTTTAACTTATGAACATTTGATGCTCTTAAAGATGCAGGGGTGATTTTCTTTAAGTATCCCTCTTTTGTGGCAAATACCGTTACGTGATAGTCTTCTATTTCTTCTTTCGGCTGGTATTCCACCACTTCGTCTGCAGTTACAAGTTGTGACTTTCTTTCTTTTCCGTATTTTTTACTTATTTCTTTTAATTCCTCAATAATTATTTCTTTTACCTTTTCTTCGGAATTATAAATTGCTTTTAACATTGCAATTTCGTCAATAAGTTGGTCTATATCCTGAGTACGTTTTAAAATATACTCACGGTTTAAGTTTCTTAACTTAATTTCTGCAATAAACTCCGCCTGAACTTTGTCGATATTAAAGCCGTCCATCAAATTAGGCAAAACGTCTGCCTCAAACTCTGTTTCCCTTATAATTTTTATGGCTTTGTCAATATCTAAAAGTATCTTTTCAAGGCCCTCCAGAAGGTGCAGTCTTTCTGACTTTTTATTAATATCAAAAGCAGTTTTACGCTTTATACATTCTATACGGAATTTACTCCACTCTTCTAATATTGCCTTTACTCCCAGTACCATAGGTGAACTGTTAATAAGTATATTAAAGTTACAACCGAAGGAGTCCATTAAAGAGGTGGTTTTATAAAGTTTAGCCATTACTTTTTCGGGGTCTGTGCCTCGTTTTAAATCAATAGTGATTTTAAGACCGCTTAAATCTGTTTCGTCACGAACATCAGACACTTCTTTTAATTTATTTGCCTTTATAAGTTCGATAATTTTATCAATTATTGCTTCTATTGTGGTGGTGTAGGGAATTTCGGTAATCTCAATACAGTTGTTTTTCTTGTCGTAATTATATTTTGCTCTTACCTTTATGCTTCCCTTACCTGTTTCATAAATCTGGCGCATTTCCTGTTCATCATAAAGAATTTCGCCCCCTGTTGAAAAATCAGGCGCCAGAAGGTATTTTGCAATATCGCATTTTGGATTTTTAAGGTAATGAACAGTTGCAAGGCAAACTTCCTTTAAATTAAAACTGCATATATTGGAAGCCATACCTACTGCAATACCCTGATTTGAGTTTGTTAATACTGCAGGATATTTTACAGGCAAAAGCACAGGCTCCTGCATAGTGCCGTCGTAGTTATCAACAAAATCAACGGTGTCTTTGTCTATATCTTCAAAAATCTCTTTACAGATTGACGCAAGTTTAACCTCAGTATAACGGGCAGCAGCGTACGCCATATCCCTTGAATACTGCTTACCGAAGTTACCTTTACTGTCAACGTAAGGGTGCAAAAGTGCACTGTTTCCCTCTGTAAGACGTACCATTGTTTCATATATAGCAGCATCGCCGTGAGGATTTAGTTTCATAGTTTGTCCCACAACATTGGCAGACTTTGTACGGTTTCCGTTTAACAGTCCCATTTTATACATAGTGTATAAAAGTTTTCTGTGGGAGGGTTTCAGTCCGTCAATTTCGGGAATTGCTCTTGAAATTATAACGCTCATAGCATAAGGCATATAGTTTTTTTCCAGAGTTTCTGTTATATGCTGCTGTGTATGTTCCATTTTAAATGGTCTTCCTCTCTTATTTTAATTCTTGAACCTTATCTGTTCTTTCCCAGGGTAAATCAACATCTGTTCTGCCGAAATGTCCGTAAGATGACGTCTGTTTATAGATAGGACGTCTTAAATCAAGCATTTTAATAATTGATGCAGGACGAAGGTCAAACACTTTATTTACTCTTTCTTCTATTTCTGCAACAGGAATTTTTTCTGTGCCGAAAGTATCAATTCTTACGCTTAAGGGCTTTGCAACGCCTATTGCGTACGCAATCTGTATTTCGCACTTGTCTGCAAGACCTGCAGCAACTACGTTCTTTGCAACATAACGCGCTGCGTAAGATGCGCTTCTGTCAACTTTCGTGGGGTCTTTTCCTGAGAACGCACCGCCGCCGTGACGTGCATATCCGCCGTAAGTATCAACAATAATCTTTCTGCCTGTAAGACCTGAGTCGCCAACAGGACCGCCGATTACAAATCTGCCTGTGGGGTTTACAAAAATCTTTGTGTTTTCGTCCATAAGCTCTGCAGGAATAACAGGCTTGATAACATGCTCGATAATATCCTTGCGGATTGTCTCCAGAGTTGCGTCTTCATCGTGCTGAGTAGAAACTACAACTGCATCAATTCTTACAACCTTGTCGCCGTCGTACTCAACAGTAACCTGAGTTTTGCCATCGTAGGTAACCTCGTTCTTGTACTTCAAGGAAGTGTCGATGCGTGATGATATGCCATATTCAACACCGATAGCCAATGGAAGGTTTGCAATGAAGGCCTGAACACCAACAAAAGCACCAAGGCCAATCGTAAACGAACTCTTCTTGCTCTTAGCAGATGTTGAACCAAACTCGCTGATGATGGTGTTGCTGTTCCAACCAATAGGAAGCTCGGCACCTACATATACGTCGAAGATGTTGTTGCGCGAGAAGTGGTATGCAAAGCCCGGATATAGCATCGCCGAGCCCTCGACATAGCGCTCGTTGTTAACCTCCGTTGTAGCCTCGCCTACGGGAATAGTACCACCAAGCTTCTCCATGCTACGGTAGAACTCAAGGCCTACGCGGAGCTCGAACTGGTCAGATGTCATAATCTTGAGGTTGATAAGGGGAAGCGCCTCCATATTCACGTTGCCATCGAAGAGGCCCTTGAACATGTTGCTTGTGGCACCCATGTATAGACCGAAGTTGCCGGCCTCGGGGCGGTTACCCGTGCGGATAGTCTTAGCCGAAGGCTCGCCCTCGGTAATCTGTGCCATAGCTGTAGGCATAGCGCCAACGCACAATAGGATAACGAGCAGGAGTTTAAGTTTTTTCACCATAGTTGTAGCGTTTTATGT
>CALDNB010000156.1 GCA_937914775.1 uncultured Clostridia bacterium | reverse complement strand
TTTTTTAAATTTAGGCATTGCTACTATAAATAGTACTAATACTATTCCTATAATAGTACTATTCCCCCAAATATTCCGTTCTCTTTGATCCATAAGCAATTCCTCCTTTATCTTTTCTGTGCTTATAATTTCACCGTCAACGCAAACTTTCATTTTGCCATCAAGAGGCGTAACTGTGATTTCTTCGCACATTTTTGTTGATATGTATTTTTCAATATTCTTTAAATTCGGGTGAGTTCCTTTCATATACCTTGGTAATAATGAAATAAAACGCATACGGGAAATATTTTTTATTATATTTACATTTATAAGACCGTCTTTAATGTCTGACTGGGGATTGCTTTTTATTCCTCCTCCGCAATAACACCCATTTGCAACAGAGGTAAGCAATAACCCGCCCTTGTGAATACATTCTCCGTTCATTTCAATTTTTACATCTGCGCCTTTTTTGGCAATAAGATTAATTAGTATTGAAACAAAATAGGCAAGTTTTCCCCAAATATGACTTAACTGTTCTTTTTTGTCTGCTACATTACAGTCAAAGCCGATGTTAAACATATTAATACCGTAACCGCACTTTTCCTCCCCCTGAAAGTATGAAGTGTAAAAAATAGCGTCAACAGTTTCTGTTTCACAAGTCATCTGTAACGAGGTATCAAAAAAATCACAGTGGGGAAAATTCCTTACAAAGTCGTTGCCCGTACCGACAGGAACTGCACCTGCCTCTGCGCCGTCACAGTTTAAAACGCCGTTTATAACTTCATTAATTGTGCCGTCTCCCCCACAGGCAATAAACCTTGCAGGTCCGTAATTCTCACAATACTCATTAATAAAACGGGTTGCGTCGCCTTTGGCTTTGGTAAGATACACTTCGGCAGATTCCGGAACTTTCCGTATTAAATTTTCGATTACTTTCCTCTGCCCTGCATTTTTATTGATAATAAAAACAGTTTTCATAGTACTACTCATTCCAACTTATAAATTTGTAACTGTCAAGTATCTGAAAATACTTTGCAAGTCTGGGATACAAAGGCTGTGCCTTGTCCCCAAACCTGATTTCAACTTGTTTTCCCAAATCAATAAGATTTGTTTTGCCGTCAATTTGCGGCCACAGGAAACTACCCATTTCGTCAAGATGAACGTAACTGATTTTTGGTTTTTTAAATAACCTCTGGGCTATTCTGTTAAAAACACCCTTGTTTTCTATTTCCAAGGTTACCATATCATCTTTTACAGACCAGGAAATATGCTGTGCCTTTTTTGGTACCTTTTCCAGATAGTTATCATTATTTTTCATTTTTACTTTTTCTCCATAATGAAAACTTTAAAACAGTCAGTATTATTATTGCAAACAGTACAAGTCCGCCTATATTCATAAACAAAGGTGACAAACCAAATCGTGCAGATAAATCAAACACTTTATCAATACCAAATACTGCAAGAAGTGCAAGTAAAATACCTACTAAGCCCTCACCTGCAATCATACCTGAACAGAATAAAACTCCGTCATTTACCATCTTATCTTTTTCTTCTTTGGGCTTGTTCATCTTGTCAAGTAACAATCTTACAAGTCCGCCCACCATAATACAAGCATTTAACTGAACAGGCAGATAAACACCGATAGCAAAAGGCAGTACCGGGATACCTAAAACTTCAACAACTACTGCAATAAATACGCCGATAAATACAAGTCCCCATGGAAGATTTCCTTCCATTACACCCTCGATAATCAGTTTCATAAGTGTTGCCTGAGGTGCAGCAAGTTGGTCTGTACCAAAGCCCCACGCATTGTCTAATAAATACAATGTTCCGCCAATTGCCAACGCTGCCGCAACAACACCGATGATTTCACCGATTTGTTGCTTTTTAGGTGTTGCACCTAAAAGATAACCTGTTTTTAAGTCCTGCGAAGTATCACCTGCAATTGCAGAAACAATACAAATGACAGAGCCTATTGCAATGGCACTGCACATACCTGCAATACCTGTCGCGCCTGTAAGTTTTAAAATAAGAGTTGCAATTAAAAGTGTAGCAATTGCCATACCTGATACAGGGTTGTTACTGCTTCCTACCAAGCCTACCATACGAGATGATACTGTTGCAAAGAAAAAGCCGAAAACTACTATAATTACTGCACCCAAAAATGTAACGGGAATTGCAGGGATAAGCCATACTAATACCGTAAGAACTACAATAGATAAAAGAACAACTTTCATATTTAAATCTTTTGAAGTACGGCTGTTGTCAGAAACCTTATTACCTGACATGCTTTTCATTGCACCTGAAAAAGTTTTTACAATTAAGGGTAAAGACTTAATAAGACTGATAATTCCTCCTGCTGCCAGAGCACCTGCACCGATGTATCTTATATAAGAACTCCATATTGCACTTGCACCGCCTGTAGCGTACATTTCGCTGATTGGTGCAGTACCGGGATACATAATAATATCTCCGCCAAACAAAACAATTGCAGGAATCAATACAAGCCAACTTAACACGCCACCTGCAAACATATATGAAGAAATTTTAGCACCGCAGATGTACCCAACACTTAATACTGCAGGATAAATCTGTGTACCGATTTCACCAGCAAAACCTTTAACACTTGCAGATATTTCACCTGATACAAGTTTAATTCCGTCAATGATAAATTTAAATATTGCCGCAAAGCCCATACCTGCAAATACAGTAGAAGCATTTGCACCGCCTTCTTCTCCTGCAAGTAAAACTTCCGCACAGGCAGTTCCTTCGGGATAAGGCAAAACACCGTGTTCTTTAACAATAAGTGCATTTCTTAAAGGCACCATAAAGAAAACGCCAAGCAAACCGCCGATTAATGCGATTAATGTAATTTCAAGAAGTTCGGGTTTTGCAGTTTTTCCCTCTGCAGCCCATAAGAACAGTGCAGGTAATGTAAAAATAGCACCTGCCGCCAACGACTCACCTGCAGAGCCGATAGTTTGTACTATATTGCTTTCCAGAATTGAGTTTTTGCGCATTAAAACACGTATTACACCCATAGCAATAACTGCCGCAGGAATTGATGCAGATACAGTCATACCTACTCTAAGTCCTAAGTAAGCGTTTGCAGCACCAAAAACCACTGCCAGAATTATGCCCATAACGATTGATGTAATTGTTAATTCCGGAGTTATTTTTTCTGCCGGTACATAAGGTTTAAAATCTTTGTTACTCATAATGACTCCTTTGTAAAACTAATAATATAATATATTTATAATATCATAAAATGTATAAAAATTCAACATAATTTTTCAAGAACTGTGCATAATAATTCAAATATTTCCTTTGTTGAAGAAATGCTTAATTTTTCCTCTACAGTGTGAACACCGTACATAGTAGGTCCTATTGCGATACAGTCCAGACCTTCAATTGATGAGGAGAAAACTGCACACTCAAGACCTGCGTGAATTGCTTCAACTTTTATATCAGTACCAAACTTTTCTTTATACACTTTTTTGTATAAATCACGAAGTTCTGACTGTTCTTTATACTCCCAGGGCTGGTATCTTCCCGATTTTTCCCATTTGCAACTGTTATGCTCTGCAAATGCAACCATTCGTTCCTCAAGAAAATCAAGGGCAGTTCTTTTATTACTGCGAAGAGCATACTGCATAAAAATAACATCTTCTTCTGTTTTTAAAATCCCTAAATTAAGAGATGTTTCCACAAGGTCTGGTATAACTTTGCTCATATCTGTAATACCGTTTGGAGTAGTTAAAAGCATATATTTAATTCTGTCTGCTGTTTTCTTGTCAAACACACGGTATTCACCTTGTTCTTCGATTTTAACATCTATAGTAAGGTCGGGCTCTCTGTCCTTAATTTCTGCCTTTACAGTTTTTTCATACTCTGTTATTTCTTTTAAAAATTGTTCGGGATTTTCTGCTACAACTGCAAAATTATTACTTACAGGTATCGCATTAGACTTGTCCCCACCGTTTATATCAATCAAGTAATAATCTGTTAAATGATTTAATACACGAGCAGTTAAAATATTTGCGTTTACTCTGCCTTTATCTATTTCAACCCCCGAATGACCGCCCTGTAACCCTTTTACCGTAACTTCAACTTTAGTGCCTTTTTTAGTGGCAGTTGTCTTTGGAACTGATATTTTAAAATCACTTCCTCCTGCGCAAGAGACAGTTAATACATCTTGTTCTTCGGAGTCAAGGTTAATCATCATTTTTCCTTTTAAAAGACTTACGTCAAGAGCACTTGCACCAAGCATTCCTACTTCTTCGTTTGTAGTAAATACCGCTTCAATAGGAGGATGCGACAAATCCTTACTTGCTAAAATTGCCATAATCATAGCAACTGCAATGCCGTTATCAGCACCCAAAGTTGTGCCGTTGGCTTTTAGAAAATCCCCATCTTGTACAACTTCAATGCCGTCAGTTTCAAAATCAATGTTACTGTCAGGAGTTTTCTGGCACACCATATCAATATGCCCCTGCAAAATTACGGGGGATTTTGTATTGTCGCCGTCTTTATATATTATTACGTTTTTTGCATCATCGCAAACATACTTAAGTCCGTTTTTCTTAGCAAAATCAACACAGTAGTTGCTTATTTTATCCATATTAAATGACCCGTGAGGAATTTTACATATTTCATCAAAATATTTAAACACTTCTTTATACAATATCATACACCTCCAATGTTATTATAACACAAATAAAGACCAAGAAAACCTTGGTCTTTATAAAATTAGTCAATTAAACCAATATCAAATACAATAATATTAGCATCTGATTCTCCGTTTTGTTTAATTTTAATTTCTTTAATAACCTTGTCGGGATTAGGATTTTTAATAATGTATTTTCCTAATGTGTATTCGTCACCGTCATAGGTTTTGCCGTTTTCAGGAAATGTAAAGTATGTTCCCAAATATCCCTGATGTGAATATACGCCTAAAACAGGCTCTGCATAAGTACTGCTGTATGTGAAAATGTTTTTCGCATAACCTAAAGTTTTTACATAAGATGTGCCGTCTTCATAGCAGATTTCATATTCACCAACTGCATAGGGATCCTGCCACGGAATACGTTTGTAGAAATCTTTTGTTGCGTGAACGAAAGATATTAGTCTTCCTTTGCCATTTATTGCAACGGTCTTTTCTCTGTTATTGTAGTTTGCAACTACAGCACCGTCATAATCAACAATTCCTCTTATGTCGTACGGAATGTTGCTGAATTCGCCTTTGATATCTACTTTTGTTTCGGTTCCGATTTCGCCTAATTTTGCAAGTTTGATTCTTGCTTTTTTAATTATCGGCTTAATAAGTTCATTGTATGTAAGTCTGAAATTGTGGTCGTAACTTGTGTTGTTAAGTATTGTAGCAGTGTACATAAAGTCATAGATTTTTCCGTAGAAACCCCAGTATTCTTCGCAGGTATCAATCCAACAGGATACTTCACCGCCAAGCATACCCGGTTTTCTTATTCTTGTTTCAAATCTCGGATATGTACTTGAATATAAGTTACCAATCATAACCTGAAAACCGTGTTTAATCAGGTTATCTTCAATATCTTTATCCATATTGTAATACCACACGAAGTCAAGCATAATAATATCCTTGTCAACGGTAGTAACTGCATTGGAAGCACTGTAGAATACTTTCTGGATAAGGTCGCCCCAAATCATCATCTGGTAGCCTTTGCTCTTTATGTAAGCGTTTAATTTGTTAACTTCTGTTGTAAATATTTCTGATTTAGGAATGTTTTTACATCTTTCGCAAACGCCCATGGGGAACACTTCGTCGTGTCCCATATGTATAAATCTCTTAGGTTGAACCGCCTCAATAACTTCATCAATAATGTTGAACATCATCTCATAATAATTGGGGTGGTTAGGACACATTGCATGATATTCAAATTTACCGGGACCGGGGTCGCCAATGTTAAATCCTGGGAAATCTTTATCAGGCTCAACATCGGGAGCGTGAATCTCTGCCATTTCGGGGTGTGCACTTGTTATATACTGAACATGTGCAAAACACTGAACTTCAGGAATAACTTCAATGCCGTAACTTTCCATAAATTCACAGAATTCTCTTACTTCTGCTTTGGTCCATACGTCGTAACTTGTGATACCTGCATGAGTAGGTCTTGTACGTTTTCCTGCACGCCAATCAGCAATACCCTCTAAATATGTAGAATTGATTTCGGGGTATTTGTCATATTCCATAGAACCTGCAATTTCTAAGAAAATCATATTGTACTGCATTGGAACAATTACAGTCTTTACAAGATTTTTCAAAAATTCGTACTGGTCTTTGCTGGGAAGTCCCATGTGGATACCACGCATTGGTTTAAATGAAATGTGGTCGATTTCAACACATTTAACGGAGTCGCCGTCTATTAACTGCAAGAATGCATCAACGGCATAAAGTACGCTTCTTCTGTTTTTACCCTTTAACAACACTTTGTCTTTTGAAACTGAAATCACAAAGCCGTCTTCATATCCGTCGCCTTCAATTTCAATTTTAATTTTGCCATCTGCTTTAACTGTAAAAGCATTGTCGGATTTTTCGTTAAGATAATTTGCAACGAAAATCTCATCATCTGTTGTTGCTGCTATTGAATTAACGCTTGAAAAAGGAATTCTGTCTTTTAAAAACTCGCATTTTTCAGGTAATGGCCATACATAGTCGTCCATATCCCATGCCGCAAAAATATCAATGTAATCCAAATGGAATTTTTTAAGGTAAGCATTAAATCTTACAACAAGATTATCGCACCAATAACCAACAGGAATTGTAATTTCCGGTTTGTCGCAGTCTTTGATACCTGATTCAGGATTGAATTTACCGATTTTTTTATATTCACCGTCAACTATTGTGAAAACTTCAATAGATTTAATATGTGAAGTTGAAGGACTGATACTGTCATTTGTACCTTGTTTTAAATAAATATGGTCAATAAAAGCCTTTTCACCAACATTAACCTTAAGATCGACTGCATTAAACAGCATATTATTTACGTTCCAGGAAACAGGTCTTCTTGCAAACAAATTACCGTTTTCTTTAGTGTAAACAGGAAGGTTCAAATCTTCTTTTGTTGATGTAGGGTTAAAAGTCTTGTCAGTTCCTCTTTCACAATAAGAGTAAGTAACATTTTTACTGATTGTGTCATCAAATAATGAGCCTATAAACATACCTAAACCACCTTTTTTATATTTGAAGATATTGTACCATTTATCAACAATAATGTCAATAAAAAAAGCCCTGAAAACAGGGCTTTTTTATTATTATTTAATTTCAGGCAAACTTGCTGCTGCAACTGACTGTCCGACTCTTCTTGAACTTTCGTCAGGAATATGTAACTGAATTTTCTTTGCAAGTTCAGGGAATTCTTTATCAAGAACTTCCTGTGCTCTTGAAAGCAGTATTGTACCGCCCTCACCTGATGTAACACGTCCCATAATCAAAACGTGCTTAATATCATAGAATTCTGTATAGAAAGCAATAGCGTAACCAAAGTATGCACCGATTGTGTCATAAATATCTGCGGCTCTCTGGTCGCCTTTTTCCATAAGACCTTGTACAACTTTTAGTTTTTCAGCAGGTGACAAACTTTCGTCAAGTTCAATACCAGCAAATGGTGCAAGTTTAATAACACCGTCTTGTGAGAAGTATTTAACACCGCAACCGTAGTCTCCTGACCATTCGTCAACCATTGCATTTTCGCAGAAGTCAACAGGAACAAAGGCAAGTTCGTTAAGCCAACCTGTAATGTTACCCTCAGGGTCAACATATCCACCCGCTTCAGATGTACCC
>CALDNB010000155.1 GCA_937914775.1 uncultured Clostridia bacterium | reverse complement strand
AACTTTACGGTCAGTGGCTGTGCGAAGCGGCACAATTCACCTATGACTTTGACAGATTTCATTCAGAAGATATTTTGCCTATGTTTGCAAAATATCATATTACAACATTCTGCGCACCGCCTACAATGTATAGATTTTTCATTAAGGAAGATTTGTCAAAGTACGACCTTTCTTCAATCGAGTATGCAACAACAGCAGGTGAAGCGTTGAACCCCGAAGTATTTAACCAGTTTAAAAAAGCAACGGGACTTACAATTATGGAGGGCTTCGGACAGACCGAAACAACTCTTTCTATTGCAAACTTTGTTGGCTCTACACCGAAAATCGGCTCTATGGGAAGACCAAGCCCACTGTATGACGTTGTTGTTTTAGACCCGGACGGAAACGAGTGTAAAACAGGCGACGCAGGTGAAATCTGTATCAGAGTAAAAGACAATGTTCCCTGCGGTTTGTTTATCGGCTATTATTTAGACGAAGAAAAAACAAATGAAGTATGGCATGACGGATACTATCACACAGGCGACCAGGCAACAATGGACGAAGACGGATATCTGTGGTATGTGGGACGTATCGACGACGTTATCAAATCATCAGGCTACCATATCGGACCTTTCGAAATCGAAAGCGTTATTATGGAGCTGCCTTATGTTCTGGAATGTGCAATCACTCCTGTTCCCGATGAGGTAAGAGGTCAGATTGTAAAGGCAACTATCGTTCTTGTAAAGGGCACACAGGGCACAGACGAACTGAAGAAAGAAATTCAGGAATATGTAAAAACACATACTGCACCTTATAAATACCCGAGAATTGTTGAGTTTGTTGATGAACTTCCAAAAACAATCAGCGGTAAAGTAAGAAGAGTGGAAATTCGTAAAAATGACTTGGAAAAAATGAATAAATAACATCTGAGATGGGGTGGCAAAATTGAAAAAGACTTATGTGACTTCCATGCCCAACCATATCGGAGCGTTTTTAAAGGCAAGTAAATGCTTTTCTGCACTGGGAATTAACATTACCAGAGTAAGTTACAACAAGGCGGTTGATTCACATACCTTGTTTATTGATGCAGAAGGTACTCAGGAACAATTAAAAAAAGCAGATAGTGAACTTGAAAAAATTGGATATCTGCACAGCAATACAAACAAAACAAGCATAGTTTTAATAGAATTCCGTCTTAAAGATGTCCCGGGAAGCGTAACTGATGTGCTTACCCTTATAGATGAGTTCAATTTCAACATCTCTTACATCAGTTCTCAGGAAAACGGAACGGACTATCAGTATTTTAAAATGGGATTGTATGTTGATGATTTTGACAAGATAACAGATTTCTTAAAAGAAGCAGAAAAACTTTGTAAAGTCCGCGTAATCAACTACAACAGTTCCGAAAAAGTTTATGACAACAGTATTTTTTATAACACCTACGTTTCGGGACTGTCGCAGGTTATGGGACTTTCCGAAGAGGTGAGCCGTGAACTTCTGGTACACGTCAATCTTGCTATGCAGACTCTTGACGAACAGGGTTTGTCACCCTATCGCACCTTTGACAGTATCAGCAAATTTGCAGAACTTCTCGGGGCTTCGGGAGGAGAAAACTTTAATCCCCGTATTAGCACCCATAAGATAACGGACAACACAGAAATTACTCTTGTTGAGCCTCCCTGCGGAAGCAATACAATAATTGTAAAAAGCAACGGTAAGGTGTTGTTTGTAGATAGCGGCTATGCTTGTTACAAAAAAGAAATGCTTGAGATTATCAGGAAAATTGTACCTGAGTTTGATACAATGGAAAAAGAAATTCTTGTAACTCATGCAGACGTTGACCACTGTGGGTTGCTGCCTGTTTTTGACAAGATAATTGCAAGTGCAAAAACTGCAAAATGTTTAAAAAACGAATATGAGGGTAAAAACGGCTACAGAGAAGAAAATCCGTTGCATAAACCTTATGTCAATATTTGCAAAATTCTTACATCTTACAAAAATGTAAATCCCGATAAAATTTTTGTACCATGGAAAAACAATGAAAATTTAAAAGAACCTTTGACACAGACGGGCTTTTTCGATTTCGGAGAATTACATTTTGAGGTGTATGAGGGCAAGGGAGGACATCTGCCCGGCGAGATTGTGCTTATAGATTACTCAAAACATATTGCCATAACAGGCGACATTTACATTAATACACACGGGCTTACCGCACAACAGGCGGAGTATAACCAGTATGCTCCTATACTTATGACGTCGGTTGACACCGATTCGGATTTATGCCTTGAAGAAAGAAAAGCGATTATAGAACGCCTTGGTGTGGGTAATTGGCAGATTTTTGGCGCACACGGATATATGAAAGAATATAATGTAAACATATAAAAAGAGTTTGGTTTATCCAAACTCTTTTTCTGTTATATAGTCAATATAAGTTTTAAGTGCTTTTGAAAGCCATTTGTTTTTGTGGTATATAAGTTGCTTCCATATATCTATATTCATATCGCAAACGTCAAGGTAGCATAATTTGCCCTCTTTAACCATTTTTTCTGTAACAAAATCGGGGAGAAAGGAAATCATATTTCCCTTTGTAATAAGAGATGTTATTATATCTGTTCTTCCAATTTCAAGTACAGGGGTTATTTCAAGGGACTTTTTTGCCAGTTCCTTGTCAAATACTTTTCTGTAGCCCTGGCCGTATTCAGTTAAAATAAAAGGCTCGTTTATAATATCGTGAATTGACAAGGTCTTAACTCCTGCAAACTTTGACTTGGGGTTAGCAACAAAGTTCATAGAAACGTGCTGCTCCTTTGCAATAACATAGTCTTTGTTGTAGGAATGACTGTCAAGAGTTATAACAAGGTCTGCCTCGTTGTGGTCCAGCATATCAAACATACCTGAGGTGTCTGCAGTTGTAAATTTAACAGAAATATGGGGATAAATGTTGTGAAAGTCAATGTAGTTTTTGTTAATCATATCGTCACAGACAGAGTCGGGAGTTACAATGTGTATGTGCCCTTTTAATTCCTCCTGTTCAAGGTTTTCCTTAAACTGGTCAGTTAATGCTCTGACCTGATGGGCATAGGATACCAGTTCACGGCCCCTCTCGGTAAGGGTTATGGTGTGATTAATTCTTTCAAACAAAAGACAGTCCAGTTCCTCCTCCAACTGTTTAATCTGAAATGAAATTGTTGACTGGGAGTAACCCAGTTGCTGTGCGGCTTTTGTAAAACTACCAAGTTCTGCAACCTGTGTAAATGTGATTAAGTTTCGCAGTTCCATAACCTTTCCTCCAACATCGAAAATATCGATAATAAATATTAAAACTATTCGTTTGACTAATCTTAAAAGGTATTATATACTATGTTACAGAAAAAAGCAACACCCGGAGGTAATAAAAATGACAAACGCACAACTTTATACAATTGTTGCTCTTTGTATCTATGCAGCAGCAATGGCGCTTATCGGCTGTTTCAGTTTCGGCAAGTCAAAAACACTTGACGGATTTTTAATCGGCGGCAGAAATATCGGTGCATGGGCAACCGCTTTTGCTTACGGCACTACATACTTTTCAGCCGTTGTTTTCGTAGGCTATGCAGGTCAGCACGGCTGGAACATAGGCATTGGCAGTATATGGATTGGCATCGGCAATGCGGTTTTGGGCTGTCTTCTTTCCTGGCTGTTATTTGCAAACAAAACAAGAAAGATGACTAAAAAATTAAATGCAAGAACTATGCCCGATTACTTTGAAAAGAGATACAATTCAAAAGGTATGAAGGTTTTGGCGGCAGTTATTATATTTATATTCTTAGTTCCTTATTCTGCAGCAGTTTATAAAGGACTTGGCTCACTTTTCGGTGCAGTGTTCCCCGGTGTTGAAACCTGGGTATGGATGCTTATAATTGCCTGTCTTACAGGTGTTTATTTGGTAGCAGGCGGATATATTGCAACTGCATATACAGACCTTGTTCAGGGAGTAATTATGCTTGTGGGTGTAGTTTGCCTTATTTGTGCAGTTTTAGGACACGATGCAGTTGGCGGTATTTCAGGACTTATAAATAACCTTGCGGCTATCCCCGAAGACGGTAAACAGTTAACAGACATCTTTGGCGGCTCTTCATTTAAATTCCTTTGCTTCAATATTATGCTTACAAGTTTCGGTACATGGGGACTTCCGCAGATGATTGGTAAGTTCTACGCAATAAAAGATACTGCGGCAATTAAAAGAGGTACAATTATTTCCACAATTTTCTGTATTGTTATTGGTTGCGGAGCATACCTTATCGGCTCAACTTCAAGACTGATATTAGGCGGTGTTCTTCCCGAAGGCGGCGTTGACTCGGTAATTCCTGCAGTTTTAATGGAAGTTTTAGGCGGAGGTACTTTAGGTATTATCCTTTTGGCTGTTATTATGATTCTTCTTCTTTCGGCATCTATGTCAACCTTGGAGGCGGTAGTACTTACCTCTGCATCAGCAGTTGCAGTTGACCTTATTCCCGCAGTAAGAAAGAAGGAAACAAACCCCCAGACACAGATGGTGCTTACAAGGCTTCTTTGCCTTTTGTTTGTTGCCTGTTCCTTTATCTTTGCAACACAGAACATTCCTATTATCGTAAGCCTTATGTCTTTCTCGTGGGGTATCGTTTCAGGTTGCTTTATAGGCCCTTACATCTGGGGACTGTTCTCAAAGAAGATTACAAAAATCGGTGCATACTCAGGTATCCTTTCAGGACTTTTGGTTGTAGGTATTTCAACTCTGGTTATCTCACTTAACTCAGGCTTCTCTGCAGCAGCGGCAAAATCTCCAGAAATGGGCGTCTTTGCAATGGCAGTTTCTGTGGTTATAGTGCCTTTGGTAAGTGCATTTACCAAAAATAAAGATAAAGAACGTGTAGAAGAGATATTTACTTGCTACAACGAATAAATTTTTTAAAAATCATTGACTTTTAAAAAACAAAGTGGTAAAATACAAGTAATTTAAATGCGTTTGAGCAGAAACCAGTAGGTTGGGAAAACCCTTAAAGAGAGTTGCCGGTTGGTGCGAGGCAATGGGGATGCATTCCAATGGCTTATCACCTCTGAGTCGGAGG
>CALDNB010000154.1 GCA_937914775.1 uncultured Clostridia bacterium | reverse complement strand
ACGTAGGCTTCACCGTTGTCTAATTTTTCAGTATGGTGAAACTTTGTATCTTTGCCTCTTGTTAAACCAATTATATTTACGCCGTCGCTTTCTGCCTTAATAACAATATATTCATTGATGCCGTTTTCAGTATAATCCATTGCCATACCTCCTAACATACTCTTACCATTTTATACTATTTTTAATAAAAAATCAACAGTAAAGTTAATTATTTTAGAACAATTTCGCATTTATTGTCAAATAATTCACGAATTTTCCCGTATAAAACTTCGCTCGGAGTTACTTTTAACGAACGTCCTCCCGACATTGTACTTTTGTCTTTTTCAAAATACAAAATAATGTCTGCATCTCCTGAATATATTTTGCAATATTCCTTTAAAGTATTAACTTTTTCTTCATACCCTTCAGGAATTTTTATAAATAAACGTCGTTGTTCCTTAGTATTTACCAAATATGCTTCAGATAAAATTATTTTTGGTTGTTGTTCTTCTTTGTTGTCAATTTTCCCTGCAATCTCAACAATTTTTTCTTTTTTAAGTACATT
This sequence comes from uncultured Clostridia bacterium, assembly GCA_937914775.1. Taxonomy (GTDB): domain Bacteria; phylum Bacillota; class Clostridia; order Monoglobales; family Firm-18; genus RGIG1864. The sequence continues at coordinate 2,344 of CALDNB010000154.1, read as the reverse complement.
AAATAACTGGCTGTACTGTCTTGAGAAAACAATAACTTCTATTGAAGCAGTTAAATCTTCAATAGTTACAAATGCCATTTCTTTGTCGTTTTTGGTTGACTTTCTTACAACATCGGTAACAATACCTGCAATTTTAACCATGGTACCGTCATTTTGCTCAGTACCCAATAATTCTGCAACCGGTGTTGCACCTGTGCTCAGCAGTGCTTTTTTATAGTCATCAAGAGGATGTCCTGAAACATATACACCAAGAGTACTCTTTTCAAGGGCAAGAAGTGTCTCCTTATCAAACTCATCTATTTCGGGCAGATTATCATCGTAACTGAAATCGTTACCAAACATTGATATCTGATTGGTGTCGGCAAAACGTGTGCTGAATGATGCCCTTTCGGAGGTTTCTTCAAACAGAGCAAGATACTGAGAACGTTTTCCTCCAAGACTGTCAAAAGCACCGCACTGAATAAGACTTTCTATAGCCCTTTTATTTATGCCCAAAGAAGACATTCTTGAACAAAACGAAGTAAAACTGTCAAAAGGCTGCCTTTCTCTTTCTTTAACAATTTCACTTGCAACACCAGTACCAAGATTTTTCACAGCGGAAAAAGCAAACCTGATGTTTTTACCGTCAGTTGTGAATTTCACGTCACTTTTGTTAATATCTACAGGGAGAATTTTAAGTCCCATTGACGGCATCTTATTAATATACTGTGCAATCTTTACATCATCGTTATAATGTGTTGACATAAGAGCACACATAAATTCTGCAGGATAATGGCACTTTAAATACGCAGTCTGGTACGCTACAACTGCATAGGCTGCCGCATGGGATTTGTTAAATGCGTATCTGCCAAAATCAGTCATCATATCAAACAGTTTTTTAGCGCTGTCTTTGTCAACGCCGTTATTTACTGCACCCAAAACTTCCTCGTCACCATATATAAAACTGTGCTCTTCTTTAAGAATTATTTCAGGTTTTTTCTTACTCATTGCACGGCGGAGTAAATCTGCCCTGCCTAGAGAATACCCTGCCACTTTCTGTACTATCTGCATTACCTGTTCCTGATATACTATGCAGCCGTAGGTGGGCTTTAGTATATCCTCTAAGATTGGGTGGAGATAAGTAACCTTTTGTGGATTGTTTTTGTTTTCAATAAATGTTGGGATAGCATCTGCAGGTCCCGGTCTGAAAAGAGATATCCCCGCAATCAGGTCTTCTAAAGAACGGGGTTTTAGCCGTCTCATAAACTCCGTCATACCAGCACTTTCAAGTTGGAACATACCGTCAGTTTTTCCTGACGAAATAGCATTAAACACCGTCTGGTCATTATAATCTATTTTATTAATATCAATTTCAATATTATTATTCTTTTCGGCAGATTTAACAGTATCGCTTATTATTGTAAGATTTCTTAAACCCAGAAAGTCCATTTTAAGAAGTCCCAGTTCTTCAAGGGTAGTCATTGTAAACTGAGTCTGCACTCCGTCTTCTGACAGTTGTAACGGCACATAATCTGATAGTGGATTTTCGGTTATTACAACACCTGCGGCATGAGTCGTGGTGTGTCTTGGCAATCCCTCAAGATTTCGTGAAATATCTATAATCTGCCGTACTTCGCTGTCAGTATCATACATTTCTTTTAACTGTTTTGACTCGTTTAGCGCCTTGTCAATTGTTTGTCCTATAGAAAAGGGAATTGACTTTGCAACCGCATCTGCTTTAGCATAAGAAACGTTAATTGCTCTTGCTACATCACGGACAACTGAACGTGCGGACAATGTACCGAATGCCACAATGTGTCCTACATTTTCAGTGCCGTACTTGTTTACCACATACTGAAAAACTTCTTCTCTTCTTTCAAAGCAGAAGTCTATGTCAATATCAGGCATAGTAACACGCTGAGGATTTAAAAATCTTTCAAACAGTAAGTTATATTTTACGGGGTCAATACCTGTAATTCCAAGGCAGTATGAAACAAGGCTTCCTGCGGCACTTCCTCTTCCGGGGCCTACTGGAATTCCTTTAGAATGTGCAAATCTTATAAAATCCCATACAATTAAAAAGTAATCAACAAATCCCATACTTTTAATTGTTTCAAGTTCGTACATAAGTCTGTCCTTGTGGGACAAATTGCCGTATCTTTTCATAAGACCTTTCATACAAAGGTCAGTTAAATACTCATAGGGGTCAATATCGTCCGCCAAATGAAACTTAGGCAAGTGATATTTACCAAATTCCATAGTAACATTACATTTATCCGCAATTTCAATCGTATTGGCTATGGCTTCGGGAATATTGGAAAACAGTTCCTCCATTTCTTCTCCCGATTTTAAATAAAACTCATTA
>CALDNB010000153.1 GCA_937914775.1 uncultured Clostridia bacterium | reverse complement strand
TGACCAGATTTCTTTGGCAGACGATTAATTTATTAATACGCAGAAATGCTTATTGAGTCCCGACGTAAGACTTTTTACGTCACGGTGGGAGGAACGGAATATGACCGTTCCGCCAGGTGTCTTTAAGACACTGTTACCACGAATAATGGAGGTGCAAATAAATGGCTCAGAAAATTACAGGTTACATTAAACTTCAAATCCCTGCAGGTAAGGCTACTCCTGCACCGCCAGTTGGTCCTGCACTTGGTCAACATGGTGTAAACATTATGGATTTCTGTAAGCAATTCAACGAAAAAACTGCAAAAGATGCAGGTCTTATTATCCCTGTTGTTATTACAGTTTATGCTGACAGATCATTTAGTTTTATTACTAAAACTCCACCGGCAGCCGTTCTTATCAAAAAGGCTTGTGGTATTGAAAGCGGTTCCGGAGTACCAAACAAAACAAAGGTTGCTGTTCTTAAAAAAGCAGATTTACAGGCGATTGCAGAACAGAAAATGCCTGACCTTAACGCCGGTTCTTTAGAAGCGGCTATGTCCATGGTTGCTGGTACAGCAAGAAGTATGGGCGTTACCGTTGAAGAATAATTTCAACAATTTAAATTCGTGGGAGGAAGATTGTTTCCGTTTGACCACAAGGAGGTTATTATATGAAAAGAGGTAAAAAGTATCAAGAAAGTGCTAAACTTATTGATAAATCTTGCCTTTATGACCCGGCAGAAGGAATTGAATTATTAACAAAAACTGCAAAAGCAAAATTTGACGAAACTGTTGAAGCACACATCCGTCTCGGTGTTGACTCAAGACACGCTGACCAGCAGGTTCGTGGTGCAGTTGTATTACCACACGGTACAGGTAAAACAGTTCGTGTTTTGGTATTTGCTAAGGGTGATAAAGCAACAGAAGCAGAACAAGCAGGTGCTGACTTTGTTGGCGCAGAAGAACTTGTTCCAAAAATCCAGAATGAAAACTGGTTTGAATATGACGTTATCGTAGCAACACCTGATATGATGGGTGTTATCGGTAGATTGGGTAAAGTTTTAGGTCCTAAAGGTCTTATGCCTAACCCCAAAGCCGGTACAGTTACTATGGATGTTGCTAAAGCAATCGCTGATATTAAATCAGGTAAGATTGAATACCGTCTTGACAAAACAAACATTATTCACTGCCCTATCGGTAAAGCATCTTTTGGTGCAGAAAAATTATCAGATAACTTTAACACATTGTTGTCTGCAGTAGTTAAAGCTAAACCAAGTGCTGCTAAAGGTCAGTATCTAAAGAGTGTTACTATCACTACAACTATGGGACCAGGTATAAAACTTAATCCCGCAAAAATTGATGGTTAATTTGCTTGACAAGTTAAATATTTTATGTTAAAATATTTATGTTTCCACAGACAGTCGGCATAAAGGTAAGTCCGACCGAGGAATGTTATTTTACTATAATTATGTAATTTAAGGTTCTTTGTCTGTGACGAAGAACCTTTTTTATTTGTTCCTCGTCAAAACTTGTTACAAATTTAATTACTGAAAGGAGGAAATTGATAATGCCAAGCGCAAAAGTATTGGAAGAAAAGAAAGTTGCAGTTTCTAACTTAACTGAAGACCTAAAAAATGCGGTTGCAGGTGTGTTGGTAGATTATCGTGGTATTACTGTTGAACAGGATACAGAACTTCGCAGAAAGTTCCGTGAAGCAGGTGTTGAATACAAAATTGTTAAGAACTCTTTGCTCCGTTTCGCTTCAAAAGAAGTTGGTTTAGATGAACTTGACAGCGTATTGCACGGACCTACTGCTATTGCATTCCACAGAGAAGATATGGTTGCTCCTGCAAAGATTTTAGCAGATTATGCTAAAACAAACGAAGTTGTTGAAATTAAATCAGGTTTTATGGAGGGTAAAGTAATTTCTCTTGATGAAATTAAAACTCTTGCTGCTACACCTTCTAAAGACGTTCTTATTGCTAAAATCATGGGTAGCTTGAATGCTCCTGTTTCAGCATTGGCTAGATTGCTTAACACAATCGTTGAAGGTGGAACTGAAATCGCTGATTTAATCGCTGCAAAAGCCGGTGATGCTCCTGCTGAAGAAGTAAAAGCAGAAGAGGCTCCTGCTGAAGAAGAAGCT
>CALDNB010000152.1 GCA_937914775.1 uncultured Clostridia bacterium | reverse complement strand
CATTCCTGTCTTTCGAACACTTGCTTAAAGAAAGCGACATAATAACCCTGCACTGCCCTCTTACAGAGGACACTAAAAACCTTATTAATAAAGATACTTTAAGCAAAATGAAAAAGGGCTGTCTTTTAATAAACACTTCCCGCGGTCCCGTAATAAACGAGCAGGACTTAGCAGAGGCACTTAATAATGACAAACTTTATGCCGCAGTAGATGTGGTTTCTGTAGAGCCAATGGAGCCCCATAACCCATTGCTTACGGCAAAAAATATCGTAATCACCCCCCACATCGGCTGGGCACCTAAAACAGTAAGAGAAAACCTTCTTGTCATCGTGCAAAAAAATATTGAGATGTTCCTTAAAGGAACACCTCAAAACGTGGTTAACAAGTAATATATCCTTTTATTTCGTCAAAGGTTTTCTCGCCTATACCTTTAACATTCATCAGTTCATCAATATATTTAAAATCACCGTGCTTTTCACGGTATTCTATAATTCTTTTAGCAGTTCCCGGTCCTATTCCGGGCAAACTGTCAAGTTGTTTTTCCGTTGCAGTATTTATATTGATTTTATCTGTTATATCCCTGCTTTTAGCAGGGATATAAATTTCTTCACCGTCTGTTACAGTTTCTGCAGGGTTTATGTATTCTTTGTCTGCCCTGTCGGTAAAGCCTCCTGCAAGGTTTATAACATCAGAAACAGTACTCCCTTTTTCCAGTCTGTAAACCCCTTCGTTGTTAATATGCCCTTTTATATTTACAGTAATTTCTTCTGTTGGTTTTTCGTAGTTTTTAACAAACATAAACAAAATTACAACGATTATTGCGACTAATGTAACAGTTACTTTGTATAATAAGTCGTATTTCTTTTTGTTATCCTTAATCTTTTTCCTCTTAATCTGCATCTTTTATTCCAGCCCTCCGTTACCGCAACTGTTGCGCCATATACCAAAAGTGCTCCCGAACTTGTAAGTACTTTTGCACATTCACTCATTGTTGAGCCCGTTGTTAAAACGTCGTCTATTAAAAGTAACACTTTGTCTGTTACGTCGGTTTTCCCCATTTTGTATGAGCCTTTTACATTCTTTCGTCTTTCCTCAGCAGATAACGTACTTTGCTTCGGCGTATCCTTAAATTTAATAAGCGTATCTTTTAAGACAGGTACATCAAGAACTTTACCCACTGATATAGCGATAATTTCAGCCTGATTGTACCCTCTTTTCTTCATACGCTTTTTAGAGGACGGAACATAAACTATTCCGTCAAACACAATATCGCCATACTGCTCTTTAATATGTTGTGCCAGAATTTCACCAAAGGAGTATGCAATCCATTGCTGATTGGCACTGAATTTCATAGTGAGTATTGCTTCTTTAACAACACCCTTATACAAAAACGGTGCAATATTTCTGTTAAAATCGTACCGTTCATTTATGCAGGTAAAACATATTAAATCTCCTCTGGGAACATCTATAGGGCGTCCGCAAACCTCACATATTCTTTCATTTTTAATCTTAAGGTCAGTCATACATTTGTCGCAATGGTTGTAATATGAATCAACACCAAGCAGTTTCCCGCAAAATATACACTTTGGCGGACAAAAAATATTGGATATAAATCTTAAAGCATTCATAATTATTCCTCTAATTTCTTTTGCAGTCCCGAATACCGCTTTTGTTCGCTTTTGTTGTCAACCATAGTTTTAATACATTCTTCACGGCCAACCAGTACCGCAAGTTTCTTTGCCCTTGTAACAGCCGTATATAACAAGTTTCTGTTTTGAAGCATAGGTGCACAGGGGTACATAGGCATAACAACTGCATCAAATTCACTTCCCTGACTTTTGTGCACAGTAATTGCATAAGCAAGTTCCAGTTCGTCTGCCTGAGAAAAATTATAAATATACTGTTTGTCATCAAATACTACAGTTAAAATCTCCTCATACAAATCAACACATTCAATATATCCTATGTCACCGTTAAATACGCCGTTGCCTCTTAATTCTCCTTTGGTCCATTCAATGTCATAGTTGTTTTTGTTCTGCATAACCTTGTCACCCTCGCGGAAAGTTACGCCCCCGAAAGTTTTTTCTTTTTTAGTTTTCTATTATCTATTTTAATAGAACTTATTTCATCTCATCATCTAGATTAATATCTTCCCAGTTTAATATTTTTACATCTATATTATCTGTTTTTTATTGTATTATCACTGTCATTACTATGAATAATAATTTGGGACAAACTAGGATATTTTTTACATAACTCACAAAGTTCATTTATAATTTCTGAAAATACAGTATAAAATGTTTCATTAGATAGAGTCCCATTATTAGATAATTTTATAAAAAGTTTAGTTGCTTTTTGGGATAAAGATGGTATCTTTTTTAAATATGTTACTAAATCACTATTTAGTCCTCTTTTTGAAAAGTCTATTTTTTTCATATGTTCACTAATTTTTTTAAAATCATTATCATCCATATAACAAACAATACCATTTACATCTTTTATTCCTAACAAAAATGGAATTTCTGGTGCAAATGAAGCGTTTATATAGAAACGTGTATAATTATCTTTTAAAACTATTTTAAAACCATTAAATTTTTGTAAATTTATAATAAAATCTAATGGACAAGAATATTTTTCTGAATAAATTTTATTATTTATAAAACCCATTAAACTATCTATATCATAACTATTAATAGTTGGATTATCTAATATTAAATTATCATCTGTTCTACCTCTTTTATTTTTGTGTAAGTAATCATATATAATAAATTTTTCTTTTTTGGTATTTGAATTAAAATAATTATAAA
>CALDNB010000151.1 GCA_937914775.1 uncultured Clostridia bacterium | reverse complement strand
GTTTCACCTGCGTTGAACTTATTTCTTTCGCTGACGATCAAGCGTTTTTTCGCCGTGTCATAACCCTTGACAACTGCGATCAGCTCCCAATCACGAATATAGGATGAATTTTTGTAATTCTGACCCTTTTCGCCCTGATAGCCGTAGTAAAAACCTGTGTAATACTCACGGTGGCTGACCTTGTTGACCTCTTCGGAGAATTTTTCAATATTTTCGCTGTAATAAGTAATGTCGTCAAAGCAAGCATCAATGGCATTTCTGTACGCCTGAACCACGGAAGCGACGTAAAATTCCGTCTTGACTCTGCCTTCGATCTTGAAACTGTCAACCCCTGCACGGACAAGCTCAGGAACGTGTTCGATCATACACATATCTTTTGAGTTAAATATAAAACTTCCATTTTCGCTTTCGGTAATTCTCATATATTCACCGGGGCGTTTTTCTTCTACAAGATGGTAGTTCCATCTGCAGGACTGGGCACAGTCACCTTTGTTGGAGTCTCTGCCTGTCATATAGTTACTTAATAAACATCTTCCTGAATATGAAATGCACATTGCTCCGTGAACAAATAATTCCAACTCTAAATCGGGACTTGTGTTTTTGCGTATTTCCGTTACTTCGTCACAGTTTAATTCACGGGCAAGAACAACCCTTTTTGCACCTAATTCGTGCCACATTTCCGCACTTTGCCAGTTAACGATATTTGCCTGAGTGCTTACGTGAATGTCAAGTTTCGGCGCTGCCTTCTTAATTACGTTAAATCCGCCCAAATCAGACACAATAACCCCGTCGGCACCGTAAGTATATAATTGCTCTGCAAAGCGTGACAACGGCTCTAAATCACGGTTTTTCATAATTACATTTACTGCAATATATATCTTTTTGCCGTGCTGATGTGCAAAATCTATGCCGTATTTTAACTGCTCAGGCGTGAAGTTGTCGCAAGCAGTACGGAGTGAAAATTCCTCCCCGCCGGCATATATGGCATCAGCGCCGTAAAGCACTGCGGTTTTTAGTTTTTCAAGGTCCCCTGCAGGGGCTAACAATTCAGGTCTGTTCATAATTTTCTCCTAATAAAAAATATATAGATATTATACATTTTTCTCTGCAGTTTGTCAACTTGACGGTGGGCAAAAGGTGTATTATAATATACCTGAGGTGAGTACGTTGGTAAATATAGGAAACGAGTGGGACGCTCTTTTGGCACCTGAATTCAAAAAAGATTACTATCTTAAATTACGGGAATTTTTAAAATACGAGTACAGAAATTTTAACGTGTATCCTGCTATGGAAAATATATTTAACGCACTTCGGTACACGTCCTATTCCGACGTTAAAGCGGTAATACTGGGACAGGACCCCTACCACGGCTACGGTCAGGCACACGGACTGTGCTTTTCTGTGCAAAAAGGTGTAGAGCCTCCGCCGTCGTTGAAAAACATTTTTACTGAACTTCACGACGATCTGGGAATTGAAATTCCCGCATCAGGAGAACTGACAAACTGGGCAAAAAACGGAGTGCTGCTTTTAAACACCGTACTTACTGTCCGTGACGGAATGGCAAACAGCCACAGAAATATGGGCTGGGAAATACTTACCGACAAAATTATTTCTCTTTTAAATGAAAGGGAAAAACCAATGGTGTTTATTCTGTGGGGCAGTCCTGCAAAAGCGAAAATGCCCCTTATTACCAATAAAAAACACAGAATTTTAACAACTGTTCACCCAAGTCCCCTTTCGGCGTACAGAGGCTTTTTCGGGTGCAGACATTTTTCAAAAACCAATGAATTTTTAATTGAAAATAACATTCCGCCGATTAATTGGAATTTGTTATAAAAAACTATTGACAAATATATAAAATATGATATAATTAAGTATATCAGTAATGATTACTATTATTTTAAATATTATTTGGAGGTAATGAAAATGAAAAAATGGGTATGTAAAATTTGCGGTTATGTTCACGAGGGAGACGCGGCTCCTGAAAAATGTCCTGTATGTAATGCAGGTGCAGATAAATTTGCTGAACAAGCAGGAGAAAGAACCTGGGCTGCAGAACACGCAGTAGGCGTGGCAAAAGGTGTTAGCGAAGATATTATAAGAGATTTAAGAGCAAACTTTGAAGGAGAATGCTGTGAAGTAGGTATGTATCTTGCAATGGCAAGAGTTGCACACAGAGAAGGCTATCCCGAAATCGGCCTGTACTGGGAAAAAGCGGCATACGAAGAAGCAGAACACGCTGCTAAATTTGCAGAGTTGTTGGGCGAAGTTGT
>CALDNB010000150.1 GCA_937914775.1 uncultured Clostridia bacterium | reverse complement strand
TAAAAAGTTAAATGTCCTTAAAGTTTTTGACATCTGTATTTTCGGTCTTCTTATAGGACAAATTATCGGCAGATGGGGCAATTTCGTCAACACCGAAGCATACGGAAGCATTACGGACCTTCCCTGGGGTATGGTTGTTAAAAACCCCGAAAGCGTCTTAACGGTACACCCTACATTTTTATACGAAAGTTTATGGAACTTAGTTGGCTTTATCGGTCTTTTGATTTACAGAAAACATAAAAAGTCTGACGGAGAAATCTTCCTCCTTTACATCGCCTGGTACGGTATCGGCAGATTCTGGATTGAGGGACTTCGTACCGACTCACTTATGTTTTTAGGCACAAGAGTTTCCCAGTTGGTAGCCGTTTTAACTGCAACGGCAGCAATTGTATGGTGGCTGGTGTTAAGATTTAAGCAGATGCGTAAGTAACACAAAATTCCTCTACTTCATATAATACAAGTGTAAGGAGGTAGGGGGAATGTATTTCTGGGTACTGTGGCTCACAGTCCTTTTAAGTATTTTTACAGGGCTGATTCTGGCATTTACCCTCCCTGCCCAACTGGTGCTTGTTACGGCTTTTATAGTGCTGATAAGCACAGTTTGCTTTATGTTTAAAAACTAGGAGGGGTATTATGAAAATTGTTGTACTTAAAGTGCCAAAATTCTTTAGCGGTGTACTTAAAAGAATATTTAAAATGGAATAATTTATTAGTTGCCATAATCCCGATATTATGTTAACATAATATCGGGAGGAGAGGTAACAATGGCTAAAGTTTCAATAAATTTAATAAAATACGGCACAATGTTTTGCACGGTTTTAATGGTTATTATAACCTTACGATATATTTTAAATCTGCAGAATAACTACAGTTACAGTTACGATTTGCTTTTAAAAAGTGCCGCCGTTACGGTGTTTTACGTGTTTTCGGAAATAATTATCGGCGGTCTTTTGTTTGACATATTTCATAGGAGAAAGTAGTATGTTTGAGCGAACTATCGGTTTAATCGGTGAAGAAAAAGTTAATATTCTAAAAAACAGTTCTGTTGCGGTTTTCGGGGTAGGGGGCGTAGGCTCTTTTTGTGCCGAGGCACTTGCACGTGCAGGGGTAGGACAACTTACCCTTATTGACTCTGACGTTGTAAGCAAATCCAACATAAACAGACAGTTATATGCTTTAAATTCAACCATAGGAAAATACAAAGTTGACATAGCAAAAGAGCGTATTTCAGACATTAACCCGGGCGCTGAAGTAACTGTGCACAAAATTTTTTACGACAAGGAAAACCTTATTGATTTGTCAGGTTTCCATTACGTTGTTGACGCCATTGACACAGTTACATCAAAAATTCTTCTTATAGAAAACTGCAAAAATCAAAACATTCCCATTATCAGCAGTATGGGGACAGGGAACAAACTGGACCCAACAAAATTTCAGGTGGCGGATATTAAAAAGACTTCCGTGTGCCCTTTAGCAAGGGTAATGAGACGGGAACTGAAATTGCGGGGCATTACACAGTTAAAAACAGTTTTTTCAACTGAACTTCCCGTAATATCCAGCCGTACACCTGCAAGTATTTCCTTTGTGCCAAGCGTTGCAGGGCTTATAATTGCAGGAGAAGTAATAAAGGACTTGATTTTATGAAACAGTTAATTGATAAAATTGCAAATAACGGTTACGCCGAAAAGGAAGAATTTTTATTCGTTTTAGATAATATAGGCGGACAAGACCTGCAGTACCTTTATAACAAAGGTGCAGAAGTTGCAAAAAAGCACTACGGAAACCAGATTTTTATAAGAGGTCTTATAGAAGTTTCAAGTTACTGCAAAAATGACTGTTACTACTGCGGACTTCGTAAAAGCAACAAAAAGTGTCAGCGATACCGCCTTACAAAAGAAGAAATACTGTTGTGTTGCGACACAGGGTACAAAGAGGGCTTCCGCACTTTCGTTATGCAGGGGGGAGAAGACCCGAAATTTACAGACGAACTTGTAGTTGACATAGTTTCAACCATAAAAGCAAAGTACCCCGACTGTGCAGTTACCCTGTCCCTTGGTGAAAAGTCAAAAGAGCAGTACAAAATGTACCGTGACGCCGGTGCGGACAGGTATCTTTTACGCCACGAAACTATAAACGACGCCCACTACGGCAAACTGCACCCCAAAACCATGCACTTAAAAGACAGAGTACAATGTCTTAACAATTTAAAAGAACTTGGTTTTCAGACAGGGGCAGGTTTTATGGTAGGCTCACCCTTTCAGACAAATGAAAACATCGCAGAGGATTTGTACTTTTTACAAAACTTTAAACCACAGATGATTGGAATAGGGCCTTTTATTCCCCACTGCGACACTCCATTTAAAAATTACCCCTCAGGAAGTGTGGAAAAAACCCTTGTATGCCTTGCTCTTTTACGGCTTACAAACCCGAAAGTTCTTCTTCCTGCCACAACCGCCCTTGGCTCAGTTGACGAAAACGGAAGAATAAAAGGGGTACTGGCAGGGGCAAACGTCATAATGCCTAACCTTTCGCCAAAAGAAGTTCGTGAAAAATATATGCTATATAACAACAAACTTTCAACAGGCCTTGAGGCAGGAGAATATATAAATCAGTTAAGGGAACTTTTTGTAGAAGTGGGGTACAATATAGTTGTGTCAAGAGGAGACAGTTTGAACCTTTAATCGTCGAATATCGCACAGCAAAAAACACCATATATGGTGTTTTTTTTGATACAAAATACTATATATACGCAAGTTTCGACTTTTTTTGATGTCGAATATTGGGTGCAGTATTCACCACTGTAACATTGTAAAGTCTTAGCGATTATTATATAATTAAAACAGACGGATGAGAAAAAAATAATAATCGGAGGAAATTTACCAATGGAAAAAATTACAGTTGTTATTGCAGACAACAACAAGAGTTTTTGCAATGATTTTAAAGACTACGCATCTCTTACAAAGGATATAGAAATCTTAGGTGTTGCTCACGACGGTCTTACCGCCGTAGATATGGTAACAAGAGAAAAGCCGATGATATTACTTCTTGATGCAGTACTTCCTGCTCTTGACGGTCTTGGCGTTTTGGAAAGACTAAACAGTTTAAAACTTGTCCACAAGCCAAAAATCATTACCTTATCTACATATCTTTCAGAAGATTTTGTAGAAAACGCTTATCGCCTTGGCGCAAATTACCAGATGTCAAAAACAATAAGCATCGACCATATTATAAACAGAATACGAATGATTGCACAAAATTCGGGCTACAAAAAAGCACCAAAACTTCAAAGCAACGATCTGGAAAGTGTTGTTACTTCCGCAATCCACGAAGTAGGCGTCCCTGCACACATTAAGGGCTACCAGTATTTAAGAGAGTCAATTTTAATGGTACTAAACGACAGAGACTTACTTAACGGCATAACAAAACAACTGTATCCGTCAGTTGCTAAAAAATATAACACCTCCTCATCCCGAGTGGAACGTGCAATACGCCACGCCATCGAAGTTGCATGGAACAGAGGAGATACCGATACATTAAACGGAATTTTCGGCTTTACCATTAATCAGGCAAAAGGCAAACCCACAAACTCGGAATTTATTGCTATGATTTCTGATAATTTAA
>CALDNB010000149.1 GCA_937914775.1 uncultured Clostridia bacterium | reverse complement strand
AGCAACCATGTTTCTGTCATAAATTCTTTTACCGATTTCGCAAATCTGTTTCTTGATTTCGTATTCTGAAGCCATGTTTCATTTCTCCTTTTATATATTATTTTTTGTTTTTTCTTTGTTATATCTTTATTTTACCACGTTTTTCAACAAAAGTCAACTTGTTTTTTGTTGGTTTTTCTTTGTTTTTGTTGTTTTTCTCTCTAAATACTCTTTGAGTTCCGGTATTCCCTCGCCGGTTTTGGAATCTACTTTAAAAATCGTCTTACAACCTGCAAGTTTAAGCCAGTTCTCTGCCCGTCCAACATTTCCTTTCTCGCTGTTGATTTTAGTTACAATCCCGATTACCTCTCTGTTGCACATTCCTGTTATACAGGGCGGATACAGGGAATAGGGCTCATCCGATGCCGCCAGAAGTCCGACTATATCAGATTCGTAAGCATAAACCGCAAGAGCACTTCCAAGTTGCTTTGTCTGTATGTACTCACCGGGAGTATCTATAATCACATCTTCGTAACTTATGTACTGAGTTTTTTCGTATTTGATTTCTTTGTTCATAAGGGCTTGGGAGAGCGTAGTCTTTCCCGCTCTGCTTCTGCCCACAAGCATTATTCTTTTCATTATGTCTTAGTTACGGGGCAAACTGTAAAGCCGAGAGATTCTTTACAGTAATCACACACTGCTGTTACTGCCGACTGCACCTGGGAAACTGTTCCCGTTACAATAAGCGTTCCGCTGAATCTGTCAACAAAACCGAGGTCAGAGCCTGACGCTTTCATTGCAACGTCTGCCGCAATGATTGCAGTTTCCGCAGGGCTAACTGTTATAATCCCTATTGCGTCACCGCTGTAATCAACGGCTTTGTCAAGACCAAGTTTCTCATACAGAATTTTGTCAGGGTTTGCAATAATGTGTGCAAGGGTAATCTGTTTGCCCGGAACAAGTTCCTGAACTATTCTCATTTTATCCTGTAATTGTAAGAAATCCATATTACCCTCCTATCTGACATTTCAGTCCGCAGTTTTCAACCGCCGACTTCAACTGTTCCATTTTTTCGTTTGTGGGAGTTACGATATCTTCCATAAGATATTTTCTTCCCAGTCCTTTGTACTTATCCGAACCAAAAGCGTGGTACGGAAGCAAGTGTAACTCTTCTACTCCGTCAAGAGTTTTTGCAAATTTTGCAATATCCGTTATTTCCTCTACTGTATCGTTAAAGGTTGGAATTACGGGAACTCTTATAATTAACGTCGCATCTGATTTTGCTATCTTTTTAGCGTTTTCAAGAATCAACTCATTTGGTTGTCCCGTGAACTGCTTGTGCTTTTCGCTGTTTGTATGTTTTATATCCATTAAATAGTAATCTATATAAGGTAAACATTTCTCAATTTTATCAAAACTTGCACATGCAGTTGATTCCACCGCAGTACTTATGCCGTTTTCCTTACATGCTCTTAAAAGTGCAGACGAAAACTCAGGTTGGAAAAGCATTTCCCCGCCCGACAAAGTAACACCTCCGCCGGAGCGTCTGTAGTAAACTCTGTCCCTCATAATTTTTTCCATCACTTCGCGGACAGTTACATCTTCACCTACAGTTTTCGTAACCCCTCCTACAGTCATTTGCTGTATTTCGTGGGACTGTGATTCAGGGTTGCAACACCATTTGCAACGTAAGAAACAACCTTTTAAGAATATAATGGTCCTTATACCCGGCCCATCATGAACAGAGAATTTCTGGACATTGAAAATTCTGCCTTTCTGGTCAAGGTAGTTTTCCATTAAAATCCTCCTTGTTCTGTTCTGTTAATAATATCGTCCTGTAAAGATTTTGAAAGAGTTGTGAACAATGCACTGTAACCTGCTACACGGACTACAAGTCCTCTGTATTTGTCAGGGTTTGCCTGAGCGTCTCTCAAGGTTTCTTTACTTACAACATTAAACTGAACGTGACTGCCTTTCTGGTCAAAGTATCCTCTTACAAGGGATACAAAACTCTCAAGACCTGCTCTGCCCTTTAATGCAGATGGGTGGAACTTCATATTAAATAATGTACCGTTTGATGCTATGTAGTGGTCAAGTTTTGAAACTGAGTTAGCAGAAGCGGTAGGACCGTTTACGTCTTTACCTGCTGATGGTGAAACACCGTCTGCCACAGGAGTATAAGCAAGACGACCGTCAGGAGTTGCACCTGTCTGTTTACCAAGAGGTACGTTTGCAGATACGGGATAAAGTCCTGCCTGATAAACACCGCCTCGTGGGTTTTTGTAAGTTTCAAGAGGCTTTGTGTATGTATAAGCAACATCTCTTGCCAGACTGTCAACATCATCGTTGTCGTTACCGAACTTGGGCACATCATTGATTAAATCAAGAATGTACTGATATTTGCCTGTGTTCTGACCTTTTATGTTGTTATATACTTCAGCAATCAGTTTTTCTGTAATTTCTATTCCTCTTTCTTTAAGACCTGCCATAATTCCTACAGTCAACTGCTGTGCCTTGTCATCGTCCATACCATAACCGTAGTTGTTTTCAAGGGCCTCTTTAAGTTCAGCCATTGTAAATTTCTTCTGTTCAAATACAAGTTGTTTTACTGCATATAAGGAGTCTGCCATATTGGCAACGCCAAAGCCCTGAGGTCCTGTAAAGTTGTAAACCGCACCGCCCTCCTGTGCCGACTTACCTTTTTCTATACAGTTATCAATCATACCTGACAAGAACGGCAACGGACATCTTGTAGCGTGTGCTACGTCTATTGCGTTGTCCGCATTTACCATAAGTTCTATCATATAACTTGTCTGTGCCTTATAAGCATCGTAGAACTGTTCGAAAGTTGTCATCTGTGTTACATCGCCGGTTTTTTTGGAAATCTGCACTCCCTTGTCAACACCGTTTGAGAATACAAGTTCCAAAGGTCTGCACATATTGAAGAACGCCGCATCGTGCCAACCGTCTGTTTTACCTGATTTCTGTGGCTCAACGCAACCGATAATATTGTAATCTCTTGCGTCTTTCAAAGTTAGTCCTCTGTTTACAAGGGCAGGAATAATAACTTCGTCGTTATAGTAAGCAGGAAGTCCTACGCCTGTTCTTGTAAGTTCAGCGGCTCTTATTAAAAACTCGTGTGGAGATTTGTTCCATACTCTTACTGAGAATGACGGCTGAGGCAGCATTACATGCATTGTAGCATTTATGCACATATACGACATATCGTTTGTTGCATCAAGTCCCTCTGAAGTCTGACCGCCTGCAATTAAGTTCTGGAACATACTGTATCCTGCAAAGCCCTCTGCAGAAGCAGCATCTCTGATTTTATTCATATCGTTTAACTTAATCCATAAGCAGTCAACAAGTTCCTGACCGAATTCTCTTGTGATTGCACCTTTATCTAAATCCGCTTTGAAATAAGGATTCATATACTGGTCAAAACGTCCCGGTGAAATAGAGTGGCCGTTTGACTCAGTCTGTATAAGCATCTGCACAAACCAGAAAGACTGACATGCCTCGTAGAAACTTTTAGCACCTCTTCTTGGTACATTTCTGCAGTTTTCAGCGATAGTTAAAAGTTCCTGTTTTCTTACAGGGTCGCTGCAGTTATTTGCCATTTCAGTTGCAAGAACTGAATATCTTTCTGCATATTTTGAAGCAGCATCGCAGCAAATGATTACTGCTTTTAAGAATGCACTCTTTGTTACATAATCTGCGTCAGAAACTTTACATTTTACAAGTTCTTCCGCCGCCTCTTTTGCAATACCCTCAAAACCAACTGCAAGAACTTTTCCGTAAGCAACAGTTACATGGCCTACGCCGTTATAAAAATAGTTGCCCGGTGTGAAAATATTGTGTTCTATTGCAAGTAGTGTTTCTTTAGTCATAAGTGAAGTTGCATATTCACTTGTTGTTTTGCCTTTCCAGTACTTGCAA
>CALDNB010000148.1 GCA_937914775.1 uncultured Clostridia bacterium | reverse complement strand
TACGGTGGATGTTTCGTGGTTTTCATTAGATATCGTGCCAAAAAACCGCTTAACAAAGCCGTTTGATGGCAAAATATCTAAATTGACCACTAGTTTTGGTCGGAGTGACGGGACTCGAACCCACGGCATCCTGCTCCCAAAGCAGGCGCGCTACCAACTGCGCTACACCCCGATATTATTAAGTTGTAATGTTTGTTGAAAAAAGGAGAATGCTTTTTTCGTCACTGGCAACGTTTGGCGGTTCAGCACTACACCTTCAATTTTGCAATAAATGTTAAAAAATTAGCAATTGAGCAAATTTCAACGTTTATTATTATACACCAAGAGTTGTCAAGCTGTCAATATCAAAAGAAAAAATTTGTAATTTTCAGAAAAATTTTTTGTTTTACCTGTTTACAAATTGTTTTAAATGTGTTATTATTATATCAATAGCATGGACTAGCTATGCCCTGAGGCATATGCGCCCATGCAAATCAAAAGGAGGATGTTTCCAATGGCAAGACAAAAACTTACGATGGACGGTAACAACGCTGCAGGTCACGTTTCCTATGCGTTTACTGAAGTAGCAGCTATTTACCCCATCACTCCCTCTTCTGTTATGGCTGAAGTAACAGATACATGGGCAACTCAGGGCCGTAAGAATATTTTCGGTCAGGAAGTTAAGGTTGTAGAAATGCAGTCCGAAGGCGGTGCTGCAGGTGCAGTACACGGCTCTCTCGCAGCTGGTGCTTTAACAACTACTTACACAGCTTCTCAGGGTCTTCTTTTAATGATCCCTAACATGTACAAGATCGCAGGTGAGCTGCTTCCCAGCGTTATTCACGTTTCCGCACGTGCTCTCGCTTCCCACGCACTCTCCATTTTCGGCGACCACAGTGACGTATATGCATGCCGTCAGACAGGTTATGCTATGCTTTGCTCCACAAACCCCCAGGAAGTTATGGACCTCGGTGCTGTTGCACACCTTGCAACATTAAAGGGCAGAGTTCCTTTCTTACACTTCTTTGACGGTTTCAGAACTTCTCACGAAATCGACAAAATCGAAGTATGGGATTATGAAGATTTAAAAGAAATGGTTGATATGGACGCTGTTAAAGAGTTCAGAAACAACGCTCTTAACCCTGAACACCCCGTTCTTCGCGGTAGTGCTCAGAACCCAGATATCTTCTTCCAGAACAGAGAGGCTTGTAACAAATATTACAACGAAATCCCTGCAGTAGTTGAAGAATATATGAACAAAGTTAACGCTAAAATCGGTACAAACTACGGTTTAGTTAACTACTACGGTGCTCCCGATGCTGAGAAAGTTATTGTTGCAATGGGCTCAATCTGTGACACTATTGAAGAAACAATCGACTATTTAACAGCAAAAGGCGAAAAAGTAGGTCTTATCAAAGTTCGTCTATACAGACCTTTCCCTGTTGAAGCATTCTTAAAAGCAGTTCCTGCTACTTGTAAGAAAATTGCAGTTTTAGACAGAACAAAAGAACCCGGTTCAATCGGTGAACCTTTATATCTTGACGTATGTGCTTGTTACGCAGGTAATGCAAACGCTCCTGTAATCGTAGGCGGAAGATACGGTCTTGGTTCAAAAGACACAGTTCCTGCAGACGTTATTGCAACATACAGAAACCTTGATGCAAAAGAACCTGTTAAAGGCTTCACTCTTGCAATTGAAGATGACGTTACAAATCTTTCACTTCCAAGAGTTGAAAATCCTGACACTTCTGCAGAAGGCAACACAGCATGTAAGTTCTGGGGTCTTGGCTCAGACGGTACAGTTGGTGCCAACAAAAACTCAATTAAAATTATCGGTGACCACACTGACCTTTACGCTCAGGCATATTTTGCTTACGACAGTAAAAAATCAGGCGGTATCACAGTTTCTCACTTGAGATTCGGTAAAAAACCAATCAAATCAACTTACCTTATCAACAAAGCAAACTTTGTTGCTTGTCACAACCCATCTTATGTTGACAAATATGATATGGTTGAAGATTTGGTACCTGGCGGCAAATTCTTATTAAACTGTGCTTGGGATACAAAAGAACTTTCAGAAAGATTACCTGCAAAAATGAAGAGATATATTGCCCAGAACAATATTTCACTTTACACTATCGATGCTATCGGTATTGCAAAAGAAATCGGTCTTGGCAACAAAACATCAAT
Organism: uncultured Clostridia bacterium; assembly: GCA_937914775.1. Classification (GTDB taxonomy): domain Bacteria; phylum Bacillota; class Clostridia; order Monoglobales; family Firm-18; genus RGIG1864. The sequence continues at coordinate 920 of CALDNB010000148.1, read as the reverse complement.
CGTGCTTCAGTCTGCATTCTTCAAAATTGCTGACGTTATTCCTTTTGACAAAGCAGTAGAATATATGAAAGAAGCAGTTGTTAAATCTTTCGGTGCTAAAGGCGAAAAAATCGTTAATATGAACCACGAAGCAATCGCTAAAGGCGAAGCAAACATCAATAAAATCGATGTTCCTGCAGAATGGGCAGATGCAAAAGACGAAGCAGCAAAAGAACTTGATGTTCCTGCATTCGTTAAAGACGTTCTTGCTCCATGTAATGCACAAAGAGGTGACAAGATTCCTGTATCAACATTTATGAATATGGTTGACGGTCACTTGCCACAGGGTATGGCAGCATTTGAAAAGAGAGGTATTGCAGTTGACGTTCCCGAATGGATTCCTGAAAACTGTATCCAGTGTAACCAGTGTTCACTTGTTTGTCCTCACGCTGCAATCAGACCTGTTGTTATGAACGCAGAAGAAGTTAAAAACGCTCCTGCAAATATGAAACACAAGAAAATGATTGGTAAAGATATGGGCGAATACGAATTCGGTATCGCTGTAACAGTTATGGACTGCTCAGGTTGCGGTAACTGTGCTAAAGTTTGTCCTGCAAAAGAAAAGGCATTGGTTATGAAACCAATCGACTCACAACTTGACCAGCAGGCATGCTTCAACTACGGTGTTAAACTTGCTCCTAAAGCAGACGTACTTGCTCAGCCTCTAAACGTTAAGAATTCACAGTTCCGTCAGCCGTTACTTGAGTTCTCAGGCGCTTGTGCAGGTTGCGGTGAAACACCTTATGCAAAACTTATCACTCAGATCTGCGGTGAAAGAGCATATATTTCAAATGCTACAGGTTGTTCTTCAATCTGGGGTGGCTCTGCTCCTTCAACACCATACACAGTTAACCACGAAGGACACGGTCCTGCCTGGGCTA
>CALDNB010000147.1 GCA_937914775.1 uncultured Clostridia bacterium | reverse complement strand
CATCCTTTTCATCAGGTGCTTCGAGAAGTGAAGCCCTGCCGTAGGTGCTGCAGAAGAACCGTCAATTTTCGAATAAACTGTCTGGTAACGCTCTTTATCCTGCAACTTTTCCTTTATATAAGGTGGCAGAGGCATTTCTCCTATTTCATCAATTATATTTTCGTAAAGACCTTCGTATTCAAATTTTACAAGGCGGTTTCCGTCGTTTACAATATCTATAACTTCTGCTTTTAATTTACCCTCGCCGAACACAAATCTTTTGCCTATTTTGGCTTTTTTACCGGGCTTTAATATTACTTCCCACACGTCTGTTTCTTTTCTGCTTAACAGTAAAAACTCAATGGGTGAGCCTGTGTCCTCTCTAACCCCGAAAAGACGCGCAGGAATAACACGGCTGTTGTTTAAAATAAGACAATCGCCCTCGCTTAAGTATTCTAAAATGTCGTAAAAATGCCTGTGGGTAAGTTCACCTGTGTTTTTGTCCATAACAAGCATTCTGGAACTGTCCCTCTTTTCAAGAGGTTTTTGCGCAATCAGTTCCTGTGGTAATTGGTAATCAAATTCACTTAATTTCAATCTATTTCAGTCCCTTGATAATAATGTGTAAGTATCTGTATATAATCGTAGCCCTGCTTTGCCATTCCGTTTGCACCGTTCTGGCTCATTCCTACTAAATGCCCGTATCCTCTTCCCTCAAACACAAATTTGGTGTAATTGGTTTTAGGTACAGAATGAACACCGCTTTTGTCAAGGAAAGCCACAGAATCCAAAAGGCTTTTGCTTATTCCCTCTGCTGACAAAATATATATCTGGTTCTTGTTGGCAACGCCCGAGGTTGTGTATATAGTGTTGTTTTCACCAACGGGCGTAACTGTAAACGCCTGACTTATGGTGTGATTTGGAAACACACCCCTGCAACTTTCTTTGTTAAATACTTTTTCTCCTTTTGTTCCTTTAACCGTCATTTTTGTTACAACACCACGTTCTGTTGTTTCATTTATCACTATATCGGTAACTGTGCCGATTTCGTAGCCCTTGCTTTCCATAATTTCTGTGGCTTTTGAAACAGTCAGTTCGTAAGTCCATTTGTGACCGAATACGTCTTCCTCCTCACACTCGTCGGAAACTGCCTGTAAATAAGGGATATCGTTTCCCCATACGTTTACTGCGCTTTCCGTATAACCTCCGCTTGATGCGGAATAAACGGCACTTATAAGTTGTCCGTCATATTTTATAACCTGTCCTTTTGTGTCGTCAACTGCTTTGGTAGTTTTTGGGTTTTCCATTGAAATCCCGCCATATACCTGACAATGTATGTTCTGACACACGTCAAACCCGTCGTTTTTATGTTTGTTAAGGTGCGCCATAGCGTAAGTTCTTGAAGCAACTGCCTGTGCTTTTAATGCTTCTTCTTCAAAATACGGGGACATTTCCTTGGAAATAACTGACGCTAAATATTCCTCAATATCAACGACGTTAATTACATTTATCTTGTTTTCCGCATTTCTTATAAGGCGTATTGAGCCACGGTACTGAGAGGTGTTTACCTTTACAAATTCCTCAGGCACAATATCAACTTGTCCGTCTATATCGTCGGGGTAGTATGTAGTAATTTGTCCGTCAACATTAATTTCTACGGAATCTTTTGCAGAAGAGCCGTAATAAAGTCCTACGCGAATAATGACATCTTCTTCGGCATATACATTTACGGTAAAACAAATACAAATTATAGTAAATATCAACATTAATTTTTTCATCAAAATCACCTATTTATCATTATAGCACAAAAATTTACAAAAATCTACTTACAATTTTATGACAAAAACATTTGACATAAAAAGCGAAAAATGTTAATATATAAGTATGAAAAAATTAGTTTGGAGGAATATGTAATGAAAAAGTATAATGTTGCAGTTGTAGGCGCAACAGGAATGGTTGGAAGAACATTCTTAAAAGTGTTGGAAGAGAAAAATCTGCCGGTAGAGAATTACTATTTGTTTTCATCTGCCCGTTCAGCAGGTTCTAAAATAAAATTTATGGGCAAAGAGTACGTTGTTGAAGAATTAACAGAGAATTCATTTGACAGAGGTATTGATATTGCACTGTTCTCTGCAGGCGGAAGTACATCAGAAAAATTTGCTCCTATAGCAGCAAGTAAAGGTTGTATCGTAATTGACAACAGCAGTGCGTGGAGAATGGACCCCAAAGTTCCTTTGGTAGTTCCCGAAGTTAACCCCCAGGATATTGAATGGAACAACGGTATTATTGCAAACCCCAACTGTTCAACAATTCAGGCGATGGTTGCACTTGCTCCTCTTCACA
>CALDNB010000146.1 GCA_937914775.1 uncultured Clostridia bacterium | reverse complement strand
AATTACATGAATCCATCCTTCTGGAGCTTCAATTCTGCCCATTTGGATACCTGTTAATGTGTCATAAAGTTTTGTAAGAACAGGACCCATATTGTCCATACCGCTTGGGAATTTGATTTCTTTGCCGTGGTCGTCAATCTGACCAACTGGTGAAATTACCGCTGCAGTACCGCATAGACCGCATTCTGCGAACTCGGGAACTTCTGCGAACGGTACAACTCTTTCTTCAGTTTCCATACCTAAATATTCTTTTGCAACTACCATTAATGAACGGCGTGTGATTGACGGCAAAATTGAATTTGATTTAGGTGTAACGATTTTTCCATCTTTTGTTACAAATATAAAGTTTGCACCGCCTGTTTCTTCAACATTTGTTCTTGTTGCAGCGTCTAAATACATATTTTCTGCATAACCTGCATGTTTTGCTGTGTATGATGCGTGAAGACTCATTGCATAGTTAAGACCTGCTTTAATGTGACCTGTACCGTTTGGTGCGGCTCTGTCAAAATCACTTACCATAAGTTTGATTGGTTTTGCACCGCCTTTAAAGTAAGGACCAACAGGGGTACAGAACATTCTGAACTCGTATTCAGGTGCAGGGGCAACGCCGATAACGGGGCCTGTTCCTGCAATAAACGGTCTTATATATAATGTTGCACCGCTTCCGTAAGGAGGAACCCAGTCCTCATTTGCTTTTACAAGCATATCAACTGCTTTTAAAAACATACCTTCGGGAAGTTTTGGAATTCTTAATCTTTCACAACTGTCATCAAGTCTTTGTGAATTAAGTTCGGGGCGGAAAACAACGATTTTGCCGTCCTTTGTTCTGTATGCTTTAAGACCTTCAAAACAGGTTTGCGCATATTGTAAAACACCTGCACTTTCGCTTATGTGCATTGTTGCGTCATCCACAAGACCGCCCTCTGACCAGGCACCGTCTCTGTATACTGCTGAAAATCTTTTGTCTGTTTTTATATAGCCAAAGCCAAGGCTTGACCAGTCGATGTTTTTTGTACTCATAAACTTCACCTTCCGAATATAATTTACTATCTTACAGTATATCACCCAAGGGTCTGTTTGTCAATAATTTATCAATGTTTTTTAAGAATTTTGTTGAATTAAAAAAATTGGTATGGTAAAATGAAGAAAAAAGCCAAAAGAGGTGTAAAAAATGGGGAAATTCAGATATGTTTTAAGGTTTCCAATGGCACCGGGATTTAACGAAGATGCAGTGTCTGAAAGGCTTGTAAACTTTTGCAAATCAGGAAAAATTGACGAGGTAATGTTCTTTATCAACTGCGAGGAACTTTTTAAGGGACATCTTACAAGGGAGCAAACAAAACCCTGGCTTGAAATGATAGCAAGACAAGCAGAAATACTTAAAAAAGAGGGGATAGATTTTTCAATAAATCCCTGGACAACTCTTTCCCACGCAGACAGGGGCAGAGTTATGAACCCCGAGCACGATTTCCAGACTATGGTGGACATCGACGGAACTAAGTCTGCCATTACGGGCTGTCCCTTAGACGAAAAATTTATTGATTACCTTTGCGACATTTATGCTTATATAGCATCTGTAAAACCGAAAGTAATATGGGTGGAGGACGATTTCCGTCTTCATAACCATCAGCCTGTAAACTGGGGCTGTGCCTGTCCTTTGCATCTGGCGGAATATTCAAAAAGACTTGGCAGAGAAGTAACCCGTGAAGAATTTTATAAAGGACTTATGGACAAAAACCCCAACGAATACAGAAAGGTATTTATGGAGGTTGCCCGTGAAGAAATGGTAAACTTTGCAAAAAGAATAGGAGAAGCGGTAAGAAAAGCGTCTCCTGATACTGAGGTGGGGCTTATGTCCTCGTACCCTGTTTGCCATTTTATAGAAAACAGAGACTGGGAGGGCATACTGTACGGCCTTGGAGCAGGAAAACCTGTTCACGACAGACCGCACCTGCCCGGATACCGTGATGTTAATCCCATTACATATTTAGGTCTTTTCCAGAACGTGGCAATGAAAACAGTAAACATGGTACCAAAGGACGTAAAAATATTCCCTGAACTTGAAAACTCGCCCCGTTCACCATACAGCAAATCAAATGCTTTTGCGAAATTCCAGACGGAACTGTGTTTGTTGCTTGGTTCAGAAGGTATAACTATGAATATTTTCGGAATGTACGGAAACGGTGTGGATCTCTGTGTGGATTTTGACGCTACTCTTAACGAAATAAAACCTTATATGAATAAAGTAACGGAACTGGGACTTCATCAGGACAACGTAAAAGGCGTAGTTTCTCTGTTTTGCGAGGAATCTTCAAAAACGTTAATTGCAGACGATTCAAATAACCTTAACAAACTTATGCCTCAGGAGGATATGTGGGCGGCAATATTACCTATATTCGGCATAAGTACAACGGTAAGCAATTCCATCTCTCACAAGGGAAAAATCGTTTCGGTTTGCGGACAATATTTCAGAAACTTCACAAAAGAAGAAATTCAGGAACTGTTTGATAATAATTTCGTAATGCTGGACGGCGAAAGCGTTGTTTGTCTATGCGAAATGGGACTTGGACACTTAGCAGGAGTTAAGTCTTATGAGTATATGAAATCGGAAGCGGGAATCAATTCTTACGAGGAAGTATGTGACGGAAAAATTTACGCAGGACTTACAAAGGGAAGAGTGTCCTGTCAGCAGCAAAAAGGCAGATTCGTAAAACTTGACTGCGAAGAGGATATACACAGAATTTCAAACATCATCAGTTATAATGAAACTGTTACCGGTCCGGGAATGTACGTTTACAAAAACTGTTTTGTAATCCCCTATGTATTTGACCTTTTCAATTTCCCCTTTTCGTTCTTTAACAGCGTAAGGCGGGAAGTAGTGGCGACACTTTTGAAAGACAAGGGTGTTGCGGTAACAAACGGATATGCGGGACTTGCTGTTTACGATTTCGGAAATGCTTTTGTACTTGCAAACTCATCTTTGGATTGCCGCAAAAACGTAACGGTAACCTGTCCGTCTTACAAAAACAAAAAGGTGTATGAAATAACACGAAAAGGAACTAAAAAATATATCGGTAAAGGCGATAAAAACGGAACAGTTTTTCTTAAGAAAGAGACACATGGTATATCAACCAGAACATTTATAATAAAATAAAAGAGGTGTAAAAAATGGGAAAATTCAGATATGTTTTAAGATTTCCGATGGAGCCGGGTTTTAACGAAGACGAGGTATCACAGCGTCTTGTTGATTTTTGCAAATCGGGAAAAATTGATGAGGTAATGTTCTTTATTAACTACGAAGACGTTTTTATGGGACATCTTACAAAGGACCAGACAAAACCCTGGCTTGAAACCATTGCAAAACACGCCCGTACTCTTAAAAGAGCAGGAGTGGATTTTTCAATTAATCCCTGGACAACCCTTTCCCACGCTGACAGAGGAAGAGTTATGAACCCCGAGCACGATTTCCAGACTATGGTGGATATTGACGGAACGAAGTCTGCCATTACGGGCTGTCCTTTAGACGAAAAATTTATTGACTATCTTTGCGATATTTACGGTTATATCGCATCTTTAAAACCGAAGGTAATATGGGTGGAGGACGATTTCCGTCTGCATAACCATCAGCCCGTAAAATGGGGCTGCGCCTGTCCTTTGCATCTGGCAGAATACTCAAAAAGACTTGGCAGAGAAGTAACCCGTGAAGAATTTTATAAAGGACTTATGGACAAAAACCCCAACGAATACAGAAAGGTATTTATGGAGGTTGCCCGTGAAGAAATGGTAAACTTTGCAAAAAGAATAGGAGAAGCGGTAAGAAAAGCGTCTCCTGATACTGAGGTGGGGCTTATGTCCTCGTACCCTGTTTGCCATTTTATAGAAAACAGAGACTGGGAGGGCATACTGCACGGCCTTGGCGCAGGAAAGCCCCCGCACAGCAGACCGCACTTACCTGCATACCGTGACCCCAACCCCATTTCATATTTGGGCCTTTTCCAGAACGTGTCTGTTAAAACCGCAAATATGGTGCCAAAAGATGCAAAAGTATTCCCTGAACTTGAAAACTCACCCTGGACTTCTTACAGTAAATCAGATGCCTTTGCAAAATTCCAGTTGGAACTGTGTTCGTTACTTGGTGCAAAAGGTATAACAATGAACGTTTTTGAAATGAACGGAAACGGTATAGACCCAAATGAAAACTTTGATTTAGCCCTTAAAGAAGTAAAACCCTATATGAACAAAGTGGCGGAACTGGGACTTCATCAGGACAACGTAAAGGGCGTAGTTTCCTTGTTCTGCGAGGACTCTTCTAAAACAATAATTGCTGACGATTCAAATAACCTTAACAAACTTATGCCTCAGGAGGATATGTGGGCGGCAGTACTTCCCATATTCGGCATAAGCACAACAGTAAGCAATAAGGTTTCTCACAAGGGAAAAATTGTTGCAGTTTGCGGACAGTACTTAAGAAACTTCGGAAAAGAAGAAATACTGGAACTGTTTAAAAACAATCTTGTGATGTTAGACGGCGAAAGTATAGTTTGCTTGTGCGAAATGGGACTTGGACATTTGGCAGGAGTTAAGGCGTACGAATATATGAAAGCAGAATCGGGAATAAATGCTTACGAAGAAATTTGTGACGGAAACTTTTATGCAGGACTTACAAAGGGAAGAATGTCCTGTCAGCAACAAAAAGGCAAGTTCTTAAAACTTGACTGCGAAGAGGACATACACAGAATTTCAAATATTATGAGTTACGATAAAACAGTTACCTGCCCGGGAATGTATCTATACAGAAACTGTTTTGTAATCCCTTATGTGTTTGACTTGTTTAACTTCCCTGTATCATTCTTTAACAATGTAAGACGTGATGCAATAGCAACTTTACTTAAAGAACAGGGCGTAACGGTAACAAACGGAAACGCAGGACTTGCTGTTTACGACTTCGAAAACGCCTTTATGATAGCCAACGCATCTTTGGACAGCCAGACAGGTGTAACAGTAACTTCACCCTCTTACAAAGACAAAAAAGTGTATGAAATCACAAGAAAAGGAACTAAAAAATATATAGGTAAAGGTGATAAAGACGGAGTTGTACAATTGAAAGGAACAACAAAGGCGTTATCTACAAGAACATTTATAGTCAAATAAAAAAAGCCTGAAAGGAAATTTTCCTTTCAGGCTTATCTTTTAGTTAGATGAGTAATCGATTACTTCATAACTTCCTTTTACCATTACAATTACGTCTGCAGTAGCAACAAAGCCACGACCATCATCAAAAGGTACAATCAAAAGTGCATTTGCAGGAACCTGAGCACCGCTTGGCAGGTCAACGCTTTTTGAAACATTGGCTATACCGCCTTTTTCGGTAGCAATAACTATTCCTGAGCCTTTTCTTAAAATAAGTTCTGTACCTGCACCGCAAACAATCTGTTTGCCCTCTGTCATATTAACAAGTTCAAATTTGCTTCCCTGTTCAACAGAAATAAATTCTTTGATTTTTTCTGTAAAAACATTATCAAGGTAACTTTTTGTTACAACGGGGTCTGTTTCGTCACCCGGTGCTGCATAGTTAACGGTAACTAAAACTCCGAAAAATACTGCTATTGCAATCATAAGAGAAACAAATATTCTTTTCATTATGTAAACCTCCAAATCATTTGAAAAATAGGTTGCGGGTGATTACCCACAACCCATTATAACATAAAACAAAATTCAATGCAAGATTAAAACTAAATTTCCAGACCGAAACTGACGAGCAGTGCTTCGTCAACCTTTGCCATTAAATCTCCGTCAATGTGCCCTATTTTTTCTTTCAGTCTTTTTTTATCTATAGTTCTTATCTGTTCCATCAGTACAACGGAGTCCTTTTGAAGACCGTAACTTTCGGCGTTTATTTCAATATGGGTAGGCATTTTTGCTTTGTTAATCTGAGAAGTGATTGCCGCCGCAATAACTGTGGGGCTGTACTTGTTGCCAATGTCATTCTGGACAATAAGCACAGGCCGTACGCCTCCCTGCTCCGAGCCAACTACAGGACTTAAATCTGCGTAGTACATATCTCCGCGTTTTACCATAACATTTATTCACTCTCCGCAAGTTTTTCCTCATACGAAGCAATTAAGTCACAGTCTGCCGAAAAACAATCTTCGGCGTATTCGCTGTTTATTTTTGCCATGGCAAGATACCCTTCTTTTAATAAAAGGTCAGTTTCCTCACGCTTTTTTTCGGAAAGGTAACGCCTTATTGCGCATCTGACTGCTTCGTTTCTGCTGGTTCCGATTTTTTTTGCGAAGCCGTCAAGTTGGGCTAATAATTCAGACGGTACAGATATTAACACTTTTTTATGCTGTGTCACCTTACCATTCCCCCTGTTTTCCTATATAATATCTAATATCTATATAGTTAATTATATACCCTTTATGTAGCACAGTCAATGTCAATAAAAGGAAACCATTTACACGGGGATATATATGCGGGGGACACGTTTTGCCATACCGCAAAGTATTTCGTATGAAATTGTTTCTGAAATAGAAAGATTAGTTCCAAAGGTAAGAACTCAATTTGCGGTTAATACTTTAGAGTATTTACA
>CALDNB010000145.1 GCA_937914775.1 uncultured Clostridia bacterium | reverse complement strand
CACCTATTAGTAATTATATATGATATATATTCTTTATTCAATATAAAAATGAAATCTTCTTTACAAATATATTTAAATTATGATATCATTGAATAGTTAGAGGTGATTTTATGTTACAAACGGTTGGTATTGGTTTACGTTATGGTAAGAGAGTTTTATTTGATAATGTTAATTTGAAATTTGAAAATAATAATTGCTATGGTTTGATAGGTGCAAATGGAGCTGGTAAGACTACTTTTTTGAAAATATTAAGTGGAGAAGTGGATTCTACTAGTGGTGAGGTTATTATTGGTAAAGGCGAAAGAATGTCGGTTTTAGAACAAAATCACCATGCCTATGATGAATATAATGTATTAGAAGTAGTTATTATGGGTGATAGTGAACTATACTCAATAATGAAGGAAAAAGATGCGTTATATATGAAAACTGATTTTACTGATGCGGATGGGATTAGAATTGGCGAATTAGAAGATTTATTTTTAAAGAAAAATGGGTGGCAAGCTGAATCCGATGCCGCCATATTATTGAGCGGATTAGGCGTGGTATCAGAATTACATAATAAACAAATGAAGGAATTAAAAGAATCTGACAAAGTAAAAGTATTATTAGCTAGAGCTTTATTTGGTGAACCAGATATTTTACTTTTAGATGAGCCTACAAATGGTTTGGATCTAGAAAGCAAACATTGGCTAGAAGAATTTTTAATTGAATTTAAAAATACTGAAATGTAAACAGGGTCTGCAAATTTCGCAAAGTTTTCCAAAGTAAAGGAAATGTTTAAAATGGAATTTCCTGACTTTGTTACTGCGTACATAAATATCATAAATAACGGGATAAGTACAAATATAAATGACCAAACAATATATGGTCTTACTAATTTTCTGAAATACTTCATTTTAGTACTCCGACTTATACATTACGTGAATGTCTTCGGGACCAAATGACAAGCCTACATTAAGTCCTTTTTCGTGATAATCAGTGGTGTGAACGATATAATCCCTGTTCTCACATTCAACTGTAATTTCGTAATGCACACCTTTAAATACTATATTCTTTACAACTCCCGTTATTTTTGCTTTTTTAGGCTCAACTATATCTAAATCTTCAGGTCTTAATACAACCTCGACTTCTTCGTTGTCTTTAAAGCCTCTGTCAACACATTCGAACTCGAAGCCATCAAATTTTACAAGGTAATCTTTAATCATCTCACCCTCGATTATGTTTGATTCGCCGATGAATTTAGCAACAAATCTGTTTTCGGGCTCGTTATATATATCTGTGGGAGAACCGATTTGCTCGATTGCGCCGTTGTTCATTACAACAACAGTATCAGACATAGAAAGGGCTTCTTCCTGGTCGTGAGTAACATATATAAAAGTAATACCGACTTCCTGCTGGATTTTCTTTAATTCGCTTTGCATACCTTTTCTTAGTTTTGCGTCCAGTGCACCCAAAGGCTCGTCCAGAAGTAAAACTTTTGGCTCATTTATAAGCGCCCTTGCAATTGCTATTCTTTGTTGCTGACCGCCTGACAAAGAAGTTACATCTCTGTGAGCAAAGTCTTTTAAATCAACAAGTTCAAGCATTTTTTCAACTTTTTGCTTAATTATGTTTTTGTCAACTTTTTTAATTGACAAACCGAAAGCAACATTGTCAAAAACGTCAAGGTGCGGAAACAAGGCATATTTTTGAAACACAGTGTTTAGTTGTCTCTTGTTGGGAGGAAGTTGGTTAATGTTTATTCCATCAAAAAAAACATTGCCCTCGGTCATGGTTTCAAAACCGCCGATAATACGTAACATAGTAGTCTTACCGCAACCACTAGGTCCAAGCAATGTAAAAAATTCATTTCTTTTAATTGATAAGTTTATTCCTCTTAAAACTTCGTCTTGTCCGTCAAATGTTTTGGTAACGTTTTCTAAACGTATGATTTCATTTTCCATTTATCAAACCCCTCTCTTAAACTTATACTATGATAATATAGTTTTTTTACATTTTTGTCAATAAAAAAATTGAAATTTGTAAAATTTAGTGGTATAATAATTTTTAGGTGATATTATTGGAAAGAAAAAATAAAATCCTTCTTGTACTGACAGGAGGGACAATATGCTCATTTGAAGACGAAAAAGGTCAGCGACACACAAACGCTAAAAAAAAAAAAATTGAAGCATGTGTTACAGGCTCAGAGTTTGTAAAAAGAGTACCTTATGACGTTTTAAGCGAAAATATGACAGTTGACAGATGGAACACACTTGTTTCAAAGTTAAAAGCATACAAGTTTGAGCAGTATAAGGGCGTAATTATTCTTCACGGAACTGACACTCTGGCATACACATCTTGTTTTTTGTCAATAGTACTTGCGGGTGCGAAAGTTCCTGTCTTTTTAGTTTCCAGTCAGTTGCCTTTAGAACATAATAACGCCAATGGATATGACAACTTTAAAACTGCGGTTAAATTAATTAACGATAAAATTACTCCTAACGTTTATGTTCCTTACAGAAATTCTGACGGTAAAATGTATGTTCACTTAGGCGCGAGGATTACTCAGTGTCCAAATTATTCTGATGATTTTTTCAGCGTTAATGGTAATTTAACAGCAAAATGTCAGCAGACTTTACGCTTGTTTGATAATAAAATTAACGTGAAACCTAATGTTTTATTTATAAAACCTTATGTTGGTCTTGATTATTCAAAATTTAATTTGCGTAATATCAAGGCGGTTGTTCACGGAACTTATCATTCACAAACAGTATGTATTGATTGCAATAATAAAAGGTTTTCTATTAAATATTTACTGGACAAAGGTATTACTGTTATTTTAACGCCTTGTAAAAAAGGCGTATATGAGTCCACGGTTAATGCTATAAAAAACGGTGTTATACCCGTGTTTGGTATGACGGAAGAAATGGTTTATATTAAAACTTTAATCGGACTTTCCCTTGGAAATGTTTTAGAATTTTTAAATAAAAATATCAATAATGAATTTTGTTATCAGGAGGAAATAAAATGATAGGCTGGATAATTTTAATTATTGCTATATGGTATATATTTAACCAAAGAGCAAATATTTGTGCTTTTGTTGCGAGGGCTTCAATAGGCAATGGTGACTTTGAACTTGCAATGAAAATTTATGATTTTGCATATAAAATCGGAAAGATGAAATTCGGCAACAATTTAGACTATGCTTATTTTGCGTTAAAAACAGGTGATATTGATAAGGCGGACAAATTATTTAATTTACTTAGAATGTCACCATTAAAGCCTGTTGAAAAGATGCAGTTAAAAGCAACACATGCTCTTGTTTTCTGGAAAAGAGGGGACGTTGAAACTGCGATTGAAATGCTTGAAGAAGCAGTAAACAAAATGCCAAACACTACTTCGTACGGCAGCCTTGGTTATATGTATATTTACAATAATCAGTTTACTGAAGCGTTGGAGTTAAACAAAAAGGCATACGAATATAATTCAAATGATTTAATTATTTTAGAAAACCTTGCTCTTACATATTTTAAACTTGGTGAAATGGACCAGGCTAAGATTTATTATGAAAAGTTGATGGGAATGAATCCCGTGCTACCTGATTGTCTTTATGAATACGGTCAGTTCCTGTTAAAGTGCGGTGACACGGAAAAAGCCAGAGAATCATTTAAAAAAGCCTTAGACGGCAATTTTTCATTTTTAACAATGGTAACAAGAGAAGAAATACAAAGAGAAATCGATAATCTGACTGAATAACGTTAAACACTACTGCAAATAATTATTTTCGGGTGATTAAATTGTCGAAAATAATTATTAAAGGCGGTAAGCCGTTAAACGGAGAAGTCAGAATAAGCGGTTCAAAAAATTCAGCGCTGCCTATAATGGCAGCGTGTATTTTATCAGGTGAAAAATGTACAATTAAAGACATTCCCTGTATTTCAGACGTGTATAATATGTCTGAACTTTTAAATTGTATTAATATACAAACAAAATTTTACAATAACACAATGGAAATTAATGCAGCCGACGTAAAATGGGATAGTTCCTGCTGTGAAGTTGTAAACAGACTCAGGGCATCTTTTTTGGTGTTCGGACCGTTACTCGCAAAAACAGGCAGGGCAAAAATTGCATTACCGGGAGGGTGTGCAATAGGAGCAAGACCAATTGATCTGCATATTAAGGGACTAACACTTATGGGTGCAAAAATTCAGCAAAAAAACGGGTTTGTTGAGGCAAAGTGCAAAAAACTTGTGGGAACAAATGTGTATCTTGATTTTCCAAGTGTAGGTGCAACAGAAAACCTGATGATGGCGGCATCACTTGCTGATGGGAAAACAGTTATCGAAAATGCCGCAACTGAGCCTGAAATAGTAGATCTTGCAAATTTTATCAATAAAATGGGCGGTAAAATAAGCGGTGCAGGAACAGACAAAATAGAAATAACAGGAGTTGAAACTTTAAAAGGTTGTCAATACAGAATAATTCCTGACAGAATAGAGGCAGGTACATTTATTACTGCCGCCGCTATAACAAGCGGTAGCGTAATAATTTCCAATATAAATACTGACCATTTAAGACCTGTTATTGCAAAACTTACCGAATGTGGCGTTTCAATAACTGAGCAAAATAACAGTATTTCTGTAACCTGTCCTAAAAGAATTGTATCTAAAGACATTAAAACATTACCTTTCCCCGGTTTCCCGACTGATATGCAAGGGTTGTTTTGTTCGCTTATGGCTGTAGCAGACGGTACAAGTATGATAATTGAAACAATATTTGAAAACAGATTTATGCATACACCTGAACTAAAAAAAATGGGTGCAAATATTAAAATTGACGGAAGAACTGCAGTAATAGAGGGAGTAGGAAAATTAAACGGTGCTAAAGTATCTTCAACGGACTTAAGGGCAGGAGGAGCCCTGGTTGTTGCGGGACTCTGTGCCAACGGTGAAACTGAAATTGACAACTCATTTTATATTGAACGGGGATACGAAAATTTTGCCGAAAAGTTAGCAAAACTTGGTGCTGACATATTGACAATATAGTGTAAATTATATATAATTATTAGTTAGAAAGAAGGTTTTGATTATGGACAAAGAAATTTTTGAAAATGGTGGCAGCAGTACATTCTGGCACTCTACATCACACATTCTTGCTCAGGCAGTAAAAAGATTATATCCCAATGTAAAGTTGGCAATCGGTCCGGCTATAGCAAACGGGTTTTATTATGATTTTGATACCGATACCCCTTTTACCGCTGACGATTTAAAGTCTATAGAAAAAGAAATGAAAAAGATAGTAAAAGAGGGTTTGAAAATCGAAAGATTTGAATTACCAAGAGAAGAGGCTCTTGAGTTAATGAAAGATGAACCCTATAAAGTTGAACTAATAAATGATTTGCCCGAGGGCGAAGTTATCAGTTTCTATAAACAGGGTGATTTTACAGACCTTTGTGCAGGTCCTCACCTTGACAAAACCTCAGAAGTAAAAGCATTTAAACTTTTAAGTGTTACAGGTGCTTACTGGAGAGGTAATGAGAAAAACAAAATGTTACAGCGTATTTACGGCGTATCATTTACAGACAGAGAAAGTCTTGACGAGCACATTCAAAAACTTGAAGATGCTAAAAACCGCGACCATAATAAGTTAGGCAGAGAACTTGGCTACTTTACAACTTCTGAACTTATTGGTCAGGGATTACCGATTATGCTTCCGAAGGGTGCAAAGGTAATGCAGATTTTACAGAGATTTGTTGAAGACCACGAAGATGCAAATGGTTGGGTAAGAACAAAAACTCCTTATATGGCAAAAAGTGACCTTTATAAGATTTCAGGCCATTGGGATCATTATCAGGATGGTATGTTTGTAATGGGAGATGAGGCAACGGATAAGGAGGTTTTTGCTCTTCGTCCTATGACTTGCCCTTTCCAGTATCAGGCTTATCTTGCAGAAATGCGCAGTTACCGTGATTTACCTCTTCGTTATGGAGAAACATCAACATTATTCAGAAATGAAGCATCAGGCGAAATGCACGGTCTTATCCGCGTCAGACAGTTTACCATTTCTGAAGGTCATTTGATGTGCAGACCTGATCAGTTGGAAGAAGAATTTAAAAAATGTCTTGAAATGGCAATTTATATGTTAAAAACACTTGGCTTGTATGAAGATGTATCATACAGATTTTCTCAATGGGATCCTGAAGACAGTGAAAAATATATCGGTACAAAAGAACAGTGGGACGAAGCTCAGGACACAATGAAGAAGATTTTAGATCACCTGGAAATCCCGTATGCAATCGGTATCGGTGAAGCAGCCTTCTATGGTCCCAAACTTGATATCCAGATTAAAAACGTATTTGGTAAAGAAGATACACTTATTACAATTCAGATTGACCAGATGCTTGCTGAAAAATTCGGTATGGAATATG
>CALDNB010000144.1 GCA_937914775.1 uncultured Clostridia bacterium | reverse complement strand
TGACACAGGAGTTTTTACTCTTTTTACTTTGTTTGCATTTTTCTTAAGTTTTTTAATCAGTTTTACACCTTGTTTTATTTCGTCATCATAGTCCTGAACATTTAAAAACTCAATATTTTCTCTGTCGCCCAAAAACTTTTTAAAAACTTCAATATTGTTGTTTTCACAACCAAGACCAAGGACCAACACCCCTCCGCAGTTAGGGTGCATTGCTAAATTTGCCAGAATTTTTGCAGTATTCTGGTGGTCATCGCCCAGTTGTGAGCAACCGTAAGGGTGAGGAAAGGACTTTGCACCTGTTATTTTTGAAAGTTTTTCTGCAGTTTTATTTACACAGCCAACCGTGTTTATAATCCACACGTCGTTTCTTATACCTACGTCGCCGTTTTTCCTGGGGTAGCCCATAAAAGTCATATCACTGTTTTGTATCTGATACGGTATTTCCACAGGGGTATATGTATATTCCGTCTTCCCTTTTAAATTTGTTTTAAGGTTATGGGAATGAACGTGTTCTCCTTTTTTTATGTCCTGTACGGCAACGCCTATTACCTCGCCGTACTTTACAACAAACTCACCGCATTTTATATCAGTTCTTGCGTATTTGTGACCGTTTTCAAGGTTAATTTCCACGTTATCCTTCTGGTTAATCAACATATTTTTCTATCTCACTTTCAAGAAATGTTAAATCTTCTCCCCAAAGGGCGGTGTTTTTAAGTATTTCCGAAACTGTACTGTTTTTTATAAAGTCAATTACCTTGCTGTCGTCTGTAGGTGTTCCCTTTTTATAAAACTCAATTAGTTTTGCCAAAGCAAACACAAGTTTCTGCGGTATTTTATCAAAGCGTTTAATATATTCTTTTACCGAGGGCAATACACGCACTTTATATTTGCTTACGGAATTTAAAGAGATGCTTGACAAAAGGTGCTTTATATGTGGGTTTGAAAACCTGATTAAAACATCCTGCGCGTAGTTTACCAGTTCTTCCTCCGGCAAATCAAGGGTAGGTATTATTTCGTCAAAAATACAGCCCTTTAAAAATTCGTTCATTTTTTCATCATCTACTGCAGATTTAACTGTTTCAAAACCCTTAAGCAGTCCGTAGGGGGTAATTGCAGTATGTGCTCCGTTTAATATCCGCACCTTTCTTGTGCGGTATTTTTCAAGATTATCTGTCAGTATTACGTTAAGTCCGCATCTGTCAAAGGGAATTTCGGAGAACAAATCTTTATACCCCTCTATTACCCACAAATGGAAATACTCCGAGGTATTAACCATATTGTCTTTATACTTTTCGCTATCCTCTTTATTAAAGCCCGTGTTTATCCTGTCAACTAAGGTATTGCAGAATATATTTTTGTTTTGTACAAAATCACAAAAGTCCTGTCCGTATCCCCAGAGAGAAGCATATTTTAAAATACAGTCCTTTAAGTTTTCACCGTTTTTATCAATCAGTTCGCAGGGCAAAAACACGAAGCCACCGCCATTATTGTCGTATCTTCTTTTTAAAAGAGCAGTAACTTTTGCAGGGAAAGAGCACTCTGCCGTTCCCTCTCTGTCCTTTTGGTCAAAGACGATACCCGACTCTGTAGTGTTTGAAATTACAAATCTGAAATCGGGGTTGTCTGCAAGTTTTAAATAATTTTCATAATCATCAAAGGGATTTATGCACCTTGAAATTACAGATATTTCCTTTGGAAATACCCCCTCTTTTCCCTTGCATATATGAGTATATTTATTATTTTGCTGTTCAAGTTGTTTGCACATACCTTTAGGTATTGGCTGAACAACTACAACCTGTCCGTCAAAATCAGTTTCTTCATTTGCAATCTGCAGCATCCAGTCAGCAAAACCGCGAAGAAAACCGCCCTCGCCGAATTGAATTATCTTTTCCATAACTATTACCCCTTATTTTATAAATTTATGAACATGGGGCCAACTTAAATCTGCATAAAATCTGTGTCCGCCGGGGCCCATAACAAAAGCACATCTGTCCTCTATTCCCATATCTTTGTACGCCATAATTCCTTTTTCATAAACCTCTTTTGCAGGGTCAATGGGGAATATACTGTCCTGCTCACCGTTTACCTGAATATAGTACTTCGGACACGCCATTGCAATTAAATCGTCCATATCAAAATACTCTGCAATATGGGGAACATAGTTGCAGGGGCAATGAGGCATACCTCCTATTGAATCTTTATAAGTACAAACTGCACAAATGGGCATAGCAAGGACTATTCTTTCCTCAAGTGCTGCAGTATAAATAGTTGTTGTTCCTCCTGCGGAGCAACCCATAAGACAAATTCTTTTTGTATCAACAACGGTATTAAACTGTGCTTCTATTACGTCTATAAGACGCATAACATCCCATACACGCTCACCTACTGTTGTTCTGCCAAACAATTCCGCAGTTAGTTTGGAGTATATGCAACCCGGTTTTCCGTCAACACTGCTTAATTCTCCGAAGTTCCTCTGCTCTATTGTAACTGCGGCAAAACCCTCTTTTAATGCTCTTATTGCAAAATCTCTGTCTCCGCTTGCGATTTTTTCGGCGTCACCCTCGTATTTTGGTCTGCCAAGAGAAATGTGCATACCTGTTGAATGACCTTGTACGCATATCATAAGGGGCGGATTGTCAACGCCCTCAGGCAAAAGCAGATGGCAGGGCACTCTGTACCCCTCTTCGCTTAAAAAAGTAAAGCGTGTTTCGTTGCCTTTTACGTACTCAATTTGAACATCGGGTGCAACTTTTGTAAATCTGTCAAGGCCCAATAACTGCGCAAGTTTCTCTTTTGCCTCTTTTTGCCACTTGGGAAGATTTTCCCCGTTATACGACATGGAGGGTTTTATCTTTTTCATAAGTTCCATATTATACTGGTATGTATTTTTCATTTTATTTCCTCCTTGCGGTTGCATCGTTCTGGTTAAATGCGAAATTTGTGTTTCCCTCTGCTTTTTCCGTGTTCTGATTTAAAAACGCATCCAGTTCTTTTACGGTTATGCTGTCTTTTGGATTAAATTTATTACTGTTTGCATAAGCGATAATTTTATTTTTAAACCAGTTGGCACAGGGGTCAGTTTCATCAAAATTAAATGAGCACACAATAAGTTTGCCTTTTCCTACATTTAACTCGAAAAGGGCAGACTGTTTTATAATGTATTTATGAGTGGAAACTACCTCAATAATGGGGTTAAAGGGCACTTTGTCCGTATTAAAGCATACTGCATTTCCGCCCTCCAGCATTTTATTGAACTGCCAGTTACAGTATTTGTCCTTTATGCCTTTAGTTATGGGGTGACTGTTTATTACTGTTGCAAGGTTCCCCGAGGTACGCCCTGCAAGACCTATTCTGCACAAAGTCGGCAGAGTTTCAAAAGGTGTTTCCCCTATAACTGCCACATTTTTTCCGTCATTAAGGGCATTTATCATTTCCTCTTTGTTATTTGTAATTACAAGGTCACCCACGTCACAATTGTTTTCGGGGAACAGATATATGTCCCAACTGTTTTTCTGTCCGTTATAATCGGCAGTAAGTTTCAGTTCCATATATTTGTCTGTGTAAGGCATTTTATATGAAAAACCGTGTACCTTTGTTACTTCACCGAAAACTGCATCTTTAACATTAACCTTTTCTTTATAAATTGCCCTGCCCTTATGGGAAACAGTAATTTTCAGTTCACCCTGCTCGTAATCGTCACTGAAGTTCGACACATAGAAATTACAGTTAAGGGTATCGCCGCTGTAATAATTTGTGTTTTTCATAATGTCAGTTAGCACCACTGTAGGGCTGTTGTATGTAAGTACATTTTTTACAGTTTCCCCCGGTTTTAGTTTATAAAACTCGTTCATCATACCTACGTCGTAACCGAAAGTGTGCCAGTGGGTATCTATAGGCCCTAAAAAATCAAAACCGTAAATGGTGTTGCACCGTCTTGTTGTTTCAAAGCAGTATTTTCGTGACATACTTTGCCACTTGCAGGAATTTTTAAAATAAAGGGGTGCGTTTTTTAAAAGTCCCTTTTCTTCCAAATGCCTTTTAATTGACCCAAACATATCGGTCTGACCTATTCTTGTGCCCTTATATTTCTTTTCCACAGACAAGTCAGTATATGTTCCGTCTATACATATTTCGTGGCTTAAGCGTGGTTTATTATACACCTTTTGCCAACTGTCCAAAACTTCGGAGTCACCTTTTTGCGAATGGTAACTTAAAAGTCCCAGAGCGTAACTGTTATACAAGTCCGCAAATTCCCCAACTGTTTCAAACCTTACAGGGTAGTGCTGGAAGGGTTGTTCCTCTAAGTCATCCATAATTTCAGGCTCTATTAAATAGTATTCAAGCCCGCGAAGTGCAGATAATGGTGAAAACAGGCAGTCAGTTTTTTTGTGCACAATGTCTGCACACTTTTTTAGATGCTCTATAAATGGCTCATCCATCAAAAGTTCATTTCCGCAGCAAAAGATTACAACTGACGGGTGTCCTTTTGCGAAATTTACTATTTCTTCCCAGTTTTCAATATTTGTGTTGTTGGGACATTCCACCTGAACAAGCATACCAAGTTCGTCTGCCGCCTCCAGGTACTCAATATATGGTACATAGGTATGGAATCTGATAAAGTTAAAACCAAGTTTCTTAAATGACTTTATCATTTTTATATATTCTTTTTTATGGTGAACAGGGTGCACGGTTTTCGGATAGTAACAGTGTTCGCAAACGCCCCGTAAATAGTACGGTTTGCCGTTAAGAAACAGTTTATGTCCTTCTGCAGTCAGGCGTCGTACACCGAATTTTCTTTTTATGCTTCCCCTTTCGCACTTTATTTCTAAAACATACTGCTTTGGATTTTCGGGGCTCCACAGTAAAAGCCCGTCTGTTTCAAAGGAAAAGTCACCATTTGCAGTACCTAATTTTACTTTCTTTTTGCCGTCATATACCGCCCACTCAACCTGAATTTTTTCGTTATATGATACCGACGCGGTTTTTGTATCAGCTGAAACTGTTAAATTAAGGTCATAAAGAGGGCACAGGTACTGTCTTATTTCCACCTTGCCCGAAATTCCTCCTGTGTATCTGTTTACGGCTCTGGTTGTAAGTCCCAAAACAGGCTGGTTGTCAAAGCCCGAAAGAGTAAAGTTTGAAACGGACATAACTACTGTGTTTTGTCCTTTTTTAAGTGTTCCGTCAGGGATATCCATATTAAAAGGTGTACTGTAACCGCTGTGCTTACCTATAAATTTATCATTTATCCACACTAAAACTGTGTTTTGCACTCCCTCAAAGTATATTTTGGCATTATTTATCTCTTTTTCCAGAGCAAATTCCTTTTTGTAAAAGAAATTGCCTACATAGTTTTTCAGCGTCATATCGGGAGCGGTATCTTTTATGGGATAGTGCAGGTCTTCGTATTCGGGGTGTATCTCTGCATCCCACTCCATATCTTCCCAGAATCCCGGAACAACATCTTTTACAGAAATTCCGTCGAATTTCGGTACAACTGTGTCGTCATACAGTTCTTTTTGGTAGTTTATTTTCCACATTCCGTTTAACGAAAAAGTTTTATAATTCATACCCACCACTCCTTTTAATCAATTATATATCAATTTTGTTATGTTTTCCTTAATTAATTTGACGATTTACATAATTTTTCTTGATTTTTTTGATATTATATTTTATAATCAAAAGGAGGTGTTTGGTATGAAATCAAATAAGTTCAGCGAAAGAGTGTCATTCTTTTTTGACTACAAAGAAGCAAGCGATGACAAAGACGAAATAATAATGGAAAAGCATTTCCACAATTTGTTTGAAATTTATTTAATTGAAACAGGAGAATGCAGATACTTTATCGACAACAAAATTTACAATATAAAACGCGGGGACATTGTTTTGATTCCCCAGGGAGTCATACACAATACGGGGTATAAAAACGGAAACTATTCCCGTATGCTGATTAACTGTTCCCAGAAATACATTCCCGCATCCTTTAACCTGTATCCCAAAAACGGATATATATACAGAAATCCTGAAGTGTGGGATGAAATATACAGTTGCTTTGAAAAAATTATGTGGGAATACAAAAAAAGGACAACTACAGTAATGACATATTGGAAAACTACACCAACATTCTATTTCTGCTTATTTTACGGAACAAAAACCGCTACAAAAACTGCGACGCCAAAAGCAGTTTTATAGAAGAAGCGGTAAAATACATTCAGGAGAACTGCCACAACGAAATAACTTTAAAATCGTTGGCTGTAAAGTATTCCGTAAGCCCCGAACACTTTTCACGGGAATTTAAAAAAACCACCTCTTTTACTTTTAACGAGTACCTTAACCTGCTGCGTCTGAAAAAAGCACAAGGGCTCCTTAAAACAAGCGAAAAAGCAGAGATTTCCAAGGTGGCTCAACAATGCGGATTTAACGACAGCAACTACTTTTCAATAAAATTCAAGAAAATGTTCGGAATATCGCCCAAACAAATGCAATTATCCTATAAACTATTGAAAAACCGCTGATTAAATGATACAATATGCTCATTAGGAGGTAGAAATTATGAACGTAACCGTAAAACAGTACACATCATTGGACAAAATTTTCCCCGAAAACAAAGTCATGCCAACGGAAATACGAAGCGCAAAGGTATTTTTGGGTGAGCGTTTTTCCTATCAGTTATATTTTCACGCTGACGAAAACAAACTTTGCAAAATAGACGTTAATTCAGAACTTAAAGATTATATCACTTTATACAAACTTGATATGGCGCCCTGCGATATGACAACAAGAGCAGAAATCAGAGGGTGGCCTCTTGATTCCGACTATTTAACATACAAAAACTGCAGTATTCCCGATATTTTAATTCCCCTGTCCGAACAAAAAGACGGTTTAAGAATTTCAGCCCATCCCGCAGTTTTGTGGGTGCGTATCGACATTCCCGCCGATTTTAAAGCAGGTGATTACTCTATAGAAATTACTGCAACAGATGACGAGGGCATAGTTGCAAAAGAAACTATGGAAATCACAGTTCTTCCATACAAGTTGCCCGAAAGCACACTTAAATACACACAGTGGTTTTACTGCGACTGTATTGCAAACTACCACAATGTTGAGATTTTTTCAGACAAACATTGGGAACTAATTGAAAACTACATAAAAACTGCTGCGGACGTGGGTATCAATATGCTTTTGACGCCTATTCACACTCCGCCCCTTGATACTGCAATAGGCACTATGAGACCCGTTATTCAGTTGGTAGATGTAAATCTTATTAACGGCAAGTACAGTTTTGAAATGTCAAAACTTACAAAATGGGTGGAAATCTGCAAAAGAAACGGAATTAAATATTTTGAAACTGCCCACCTTTATTCACAGTGGGGTGCAAAATGTGCACCAAACATTATGGTTAACGAAGACGGCAACTACCACTTAAAATTCGGTTGGCACGTTGACGGTAACGACGAAAGTTACAAAGAATTTTTAGGTTGCTACATTCCTGCAGTTGCACAGCACTTAAAATCTTTAGGAGTTTTAGAGGACACTTATTTCCATATTTCAGACGAGCCAAATGCCGATAACATTGACACTTATGCAGAGCGAAGTGCATTTATAAAGTCTGTTGCAGGGGATATAAAGGTTTTAGATGCTTTGTCAAATCTTGAGTTTTACGAAAAAGGTTATATTAAAACCCCCGTTCCCGCATCTAACCACATAGAACCGTTTATTGAAGCAAAAGTTCCCGAAATGTGGGTTTACTACTGTTGCGGTCAGGGCTACAAAGTATCCAACAGATTTTTGGCAATGAGTTCATACCGTAACAGAATTATGGGTGTGCAGATGTATAAATTTGATATTAAGGGCTTTTTGCACTGGGGATTTAATTTCTACAATACATCATACTCAAATTACCCCATTAACCCATATCTTACAACTTCTGCCGACCACGACTTCCCTGCAGGAGACCCGTTCTCAGTATATCCTGCAACAAACGGTGCATACCCATCACTTCGAGCACTTGTATTTTACGAGGGACTTGAAGATATAAGGGTACTTCGTCTTGCAGAAAGCATTTTAGGCCGTGAAAAAGTTGTTGAAATTATAGACGACGTAGCAAAAACAGACGTGCGATTTGCTAATTATCCTTATGATACACAGTACATCTATAAATTAAGAGACAGAATAATAGAAGAAATAAGCAAATAACACAAAAACCTCTCAAGATATTGAGAGGTTTTTTAATACTCATTTACTAACAGCAGTTATTGCAGTCAAAGTCGCTTTTCTGGGGCGGGAAAAATTCGTCTATAGGGAAGCGAAGAGAGTTAAACAATTCGCAGGGGTTTTCCTCTGTTGCTGCAAGACATTCTTTTTCAGGGATACAGAAGTCAATTGCAGGAATCAACAACTGAACGTTACGTTCAATTTTAATAATTGTAAACAATCCCAGTGATACAAATACACGTTTGTCGGTATTTGAAACACAAAGTTCGTCGTTGAAGCAACGACAGATGTAATCAGGCACAGTTGAAACGTCACAACAGCAGCAACCGCAGTTACAATGTGCTTTATCAACCACTTTTGCAGCAAGAGCAATGGGGTCAACTACTTCTACTATTGCTTTTGGAAGGTTATTCTTTCTCCACATAACAGGCATCTGTCCGCCGGGGTTGTAATCAGATGAGAAGGTTTTTGAATTACCCTCAGAGCCGAACAGAATTACTTTTTTGTCAAAAGTAGCAAGGCCCTCTACCTCTGTGGGGTTGCCAACTCCTCTGTACGCATCTAAAGTTACGCGGAAAAAGTACTTAACATCTACTGTGAAAAAGCCTCTGTTAAAGGGAACAGGCTCAATATCTGTAAATACCCAGATAACTTCTGCTTTCTTTATTTTAACGTTGATTGCCTGGTCAATGATTGACTGACCGCTTTGTGTTAAAATAACTTCCAAGTCTTCTAAACAGTCTTTTTCTTTACAGGAATCATATACCTGGTCTGTGTGAATACATACACCGTCTTTAAAGTCGCAGTTCGGACGGTTATTTGTGTCATAGCATTCACTCATAAAACTATCCTCCTATATTTTAATTGCTTTTACCGAGATATCGGTTTAAAGACTTCAATACATAATATGTATTTTAATAAATAATGTTAATTTTGCCACCCCGTTATAAGCAAAAATCCAAGAGCAATTATTAAAGGCAGGTCTTTCTGGTCGTTATCATCAAAAAGCAAAACAAGAATAAGTCCTATAAGAATTATGTCGTCACAGCCAAGCCCCAAAAAAAGACTGTTCTTTTTTTCAGGCTCACAAGGCGGGGGCGGACTTGGAGGCTTCGGACAGGGAGTCGGCACCGACGGTTGCTGAAAAGGGCTTGTGTATCTTTTATATACCACTCTTTACACCTACCTTTTTATTTCTTTTATAATATTGGGAAGTTTGGCAAGTTTCAAAAGATTTATTGTTTCGTCCATTCTGTTTAATCTTGTACTGTTTAAAAACGGCTTTAATGCCAGAAGAAGATTTGTTCTTTTGTCGTTTGAATTTTGCACTCTGTCCATAACGTTTTTAATTTTCATCATAGAGTCAATGTTTTCAAGGGCACCGCTTTCGGCAAAAGAGCCCATTATATTTTCTAAATTTTCTTTTCCGTCACCGTCTGACATCATTCCCTTTAACATATCCATTGCCTGGTTTATGTCTGCCACTTAAAATCCCTCCTTTACTTTGTAAAAAGGACTTGCATAAATTTTGCAAGTCCTTTTTTCCTCTTATTTAAGCAGTTTCATTATTCGTTCCATAACCTCAGGCGGTATTTTGTTACTGTTGATATTGTTTATATAACGGTCTATTGTGTTTTTGTCAAGGCTTTCTAATTGCCTTACCGCCTCTTTCCCTTTAGGACTTTTGGCAAGTTCCTGTATTTTCCGCTTAAGGTTTGGGTCTTTTAATTGGTTTACCATCTGTTCAAAATTCATTTTTTCTGCCTCCCGTATAATGTATTGCCTTTTTCAACACATTATTACACTAATTGTAGAAAAGTAACAAGAATATTATAATGAAAAACAATACATCTGAATTGCATCCGCTTTTACACATATATATTACCCTCCTTAATTATTTACTGCAATATATATTATGCAAAAGGCGTGGATTTTGTTTATATATGAATTGCCTTTGGCTACAGCGTATTTTTACAACAGAAATTTCTAATATGTTTTAAAAATCAATTTTAACTTATACTGTATATATAATACAATGTAAGGGTGATTTAAATGGCTTTTACTCCAAGAGAGACAAAAAAGAAAATCAAGGCAGGATATAAAACACTTTATATAAAAGACGACCTTGCCGAAAAAATCAACAAACTCGCAGAGAAACACAATACCAGTTTCAACAATATTGTAATAAGCATAATTGAAGATTTTTTCAAAGAAAAAGCAGAATATGAGGGTGCAGATCAGGGAGGGTAGCCGACATTGGAAGGACATCGAATCATATACACACATTTGCTTTGCTGCTTGGTTCTTAGTTCACATGTTTCCCAAACTGTTTTTCCACAGTTTCTCTTACATATTCAATAAGTTTAAGTACATCGTCGCAGGTGGCACCACCTTTATTAACAATAAATCCGCTGTGTTTTTCAGAAACACAGGCACCGCCTATCTGTTTTCCTTTAAGTCCTGCCTGTTCAATAAGTGCTGCTGCAAAATACCCCTCAGGTCTTTTAAACACGCTTCCTGCACTTGGGTACTCCAAAGGCTGTTTGTCTGCACGTCTTTTTGCAAGGTCCAGCATTTTGTCTGAAATTTCCTTACTGTCTCCCTTTTGGAGTTTTAGTTTTGCGCTTACAACGTATTTATCCACATTCTTATACACGCTTGTTCTGTAGCCGAAGTTGTGTTCTGTTATTTCCCCTATATTTCCGTAATTGTCAACATAAGCAGAACTTATTACTATATCTTTCATTTCGCCGCCGTAGGCACCTGCGTTCATAAACACCGCACCGCCCACAGTACCGGGAATTCCTGACGCAAACTCAAAACCTGTAAGACAGTTTTGTTTTGCAACTGCCCCTACTTTTGACAAAAGTGCACCTGCTCCTACAGTAATTACGGTGTCGGAAACGGAAATTTCATTTAATCCTCCGCTTATTTTTACCACCACACCGTCAAAACCGCTGTCACTTACCAGAAGATTTGAGCCGTTACCCATTACTGTATATTTTGTATCCTGCAGTGACTTTAAAATTTCGCACAAGTCCTGCACAGTTTCGGGCACTACCATAACGGAAGCAGGTCCGCCGATTTTAAATGACGTGTGGTTACACATTGGCTCGTCAGTTAAAATAGTACAATTCGGAACTACACTGTTTAATTTTTTTACTACCTGTTCTTTGTTAAATATATTAATCTACCCCCAGGGCTGCCGCGCCTATAATTCCTGCGTCATTACCAAGTGTTGCGGTTACTATTTTTGTGGGCACCGCCATTTTTTTATACATATTTATTGTTACTTCTTCAATTAACGGTTTTATAAGGGCATCTCCCTCTTTTGAGATACCGCCCCCTATTGCAATCATTTCGGGCATAAGGATATTTATAATATCTGTAATCCCTACTGCTACATATTTAATATACTGATTTACAACCTGTGTTCCTACAGGACAGTTATTTCTCATAGCATCAAAGGCAGTTTTTCCGTTAACCTCACCATCAACTGATTTTGCAAGGATACTTTCGGGGTTTTCCTCTATTGCTTTTTTAGTTTGTCTTATTAAAGCAGTAACAGAAGCGTAAGTTTCCCAGCAACCTTTTCTTCCGCAGCCGCATGGCTCTCCGTCATACACAATTACTGTGTGTCCCAACTCTCCTGCATGGCCGTTAAAACCGCTGTATATCTTTTTGTTAAGGATTACTCCTCCGCCCACACCTGTTCCTAAAGTAATCATAACAGAATTGTCAACCTCTTTTGTAGAGCCTGATACTGCTTCCCCTAATGCTGCGCAGTTAGCGTCGTTATCCACATATACGGGAACGTTTATCTGTTCGTTTATAAGTTTTCTTATTTCTGTGTTTCTGAAATTTATGTTTGATGAGCGTACAATTACGCCATTCTCTCTGTCAAGCATTCCTGGTGCGCCTATGCCTATGGACTTTATGTCTGCTTCTTTTGCATTTACTTTGTCCATTACTTTTTTAACAAGTCCGATAATATCGGCAACAATCTCCTCACCGGGTTTTTTCGCCTCTGTAGGAACGCTGTCTTTATAAATTATATTAAATTTTTCGTCTGTTATTCCGCAGGCAACACTCATTCCGCCGATGTCTATACCTATATAGTACATACTAATCCTCCTGAATATTTAAAAATTTAAAAGTTTTATTTATATCTGTATTTAATATAAGAGTTTTATCAAAATTAATTTCCTCCAAAAGGTCGAAAACTATACCTACGTTGCCTACTTCAGAGCAGAAATGTGCATCGGAATCAATAGTAACAGGAACTTTTAATCTGTTGCAAATCTGTGCAATCTTTATTAATCTTTCCTTGTAAGTTGCTTCTAAATTCAAAGAATGTCTGTTTAGTTCTATTGCAACATTGTTTTCTTTCGCCTTTAAAATTACTTTTTCGTAGTCAATTTCGAATGGTCCTCTGTCTAAATGCCCTATAATTTTAACACAAGGATTGTCAAGGGCGTTTAAGTACGCCGTCTCCAGTTCCTCAGGTGTTTTTGGATTATAAACAGGAGGGTGGTAAGACACAATTACAAAGTCAAGTTTATTAATAAAGGGCGGTCTGGCGTCAATTTCCCCATCTTTATTTATTATGTTTGCCTCAATACCCTTTAATATTTTTAAGCCGTACGCTTCTTGTGGTATCCCTCTTATGCAGTTAAAGTGCCAGAAATGGGGACTGTCCTCCATATCGGGACCATGGTCTGTTACCGCAATACCTTTTAACCCTTTTGCTTTTGCCTCCATAATGTTTTCATACATGGTGCTGTAAGCGTGGGGATTTGCAAGGGTATGAGTATGCAGGTCTATTTCTATATTCATTGTTTTCCTCCGATAAACTTTACTGTGTTTTCATAGTTGGCATTTATAATTAAACCTTCGTCAAAGTCAAGTTCAGTTAAAAGGTCTGTAATTATTCCTACGTTTCCTATTTCAGTGCAGAAATGGGCGTCAGAATTTACAACAACGGGGACTTTTAAATCATTGCAAATTTTTGCAATCTTTATTACTCTTCCCCTGTAAACGTCATCTAATTCCAAAGAATGTTTATTAAGTTCCACAGCAACGCGCTTTTCTTTTGCTTTAGTTATTATTGTTTATGTTGGATCAATAGTTGCTACTGCTCCTAAAATAGAGACAGACAATATCTACAGTCTCATGTCTCAAAGTTCTATTTTGTATGATGACTCGGGCAATATTATAGATACTGCTCACGGCGGAGAAAATAGAACCATCGTAGAGATAAAGGATATTCCAAAGCATACTCAAAATGCCTTCATTGCTCTTGAAGATAAAACATTCCAAACACATAACGGGTTCAATGTTATCAGAATCTTCGGCGCAATCAAGGATGCCGTATTCAACGGCGGTCAGATCAGTGGAACAAGTACCATTACTCAGCAGCTGGCAAGAAACCTTTATCTTGAAGATAAAATGGGTGAACGTTCCTTGAAGCGTAAAATCACAGAAGCGTATTACG
>CALDNB010000143.1 GCA_937914775.1 uncultured Clostridia bacterium | reverse complement strand
AAACGCCATCACAAACAACTATATCTCCTGTTTTTGGGAGAGCCATTTCTCTCATTTCACATACAGCCAGAATCCCCTGCGGAGATTTTGTGTCCGAAATCTTTTCAAAAATACTTTCCTTTACTTTGTATGTGACAGGGAAAATATCAGTATCAAAAGTAGTGACAACGTACTTTACAACACCTGCCTCAATTGCATCGGCAACAATTCTTTTGCCCTCAGCAACATACAGACCAAGAGCAGTACGTTCTCTTTTCATTTTAAGTTTTTTAACCTGTTTTACAATACTGTTATCAGCAGATGTAATTACTTTAATCATAACTTAAACCATCCAAATTTAATGCAAAAAGGGAACGCTTTGACAATTTCCGCCACAAGCGACCCCCCTTAAAAACACATTATTTTCTTGCTTCCATTGCTTTTTCTGCAAGTTTTGTAAATGCTGCCGCATCAGATACTGCAATCTCTGCAAGCATCTTTCTGTTAATGTTGATACCTGCTTTCTTTAAGCCGTTCATCATTGTACTGTAGTTGCAACCGTTTGCACGTGCAGCCGCATTAATTCTTGCAATCCATAATTGTCTGAAATCTCTTTTCTTAAGTTTTCTGCCAACGTATGCATGTTTTAATGCTTTCATAACTGCTTCATTTGCAGTTTTAAACAAAGTATGTCTTGAACCTCTGTAACCTTTTGCAAGTTTCAATACTTTTTTATGTCTTTTTCTGGTGTTCATTGCACCTTTTACTCTAGCCATTTATATAATCCTCCTTAATTCTTAAACATTATACAAATATTATTTGTATGGTATTAACTTTTTGATTACAGATGCATTTGCAGTTGAAGCATAAGCCGCTTTACGCAAACCTCTTTTTCTCTTTGTTGTTTTCTTGTTAAGGATATGACTTCTGAAAGCCTGTCCTCTTTTTACCTTACCCTTTGAAGTTAGGCTGAATCTTTTTGCCGCACCTCTGTGAGTTTTAATTTTATTTGCCATTTATTACAACCCCTTTCGTTGATTATACTATTTATTTTTCACCTGTCGGTGATATAAACATAGCCATATTTTTTCCTTCAAGTTTTGGTTTCTTTTCAACATTACCGTACTCTGCACATGCTTCGCCGAATCTTACTAAGATTGCTTCGCCCAAAGATGCGTGAGTTACTTCTCTTCCTCTGAATCTCACAGAAACCTTAACTTTGTCGCCACTTTTTAAGAACTTGACTGCATTATTAACTTTAGTGAAAAAATCATGGTCATCAATGTTCGGTGTAAGTCTTATTTCCTTAACCGCAATAACCTTCTGGTTCTTTCTCTGCTCTTTCTCTTTTTTAGCAATTTCAAATCTGTATTTTCCGTAGTCCATAATTTTGCATACAGGCGGTTTTGCCTGAGGAGCAATTTCTACCAAATCAAGATTTTTCTCGATTGCAAGTTCAAGAGCCTTTTTTGATGTTACAATTCCCATCTGTTCGCCGTTTTCATCAATTAAACGAACCTCAGGGGCTTTGATTTTTTCGTTGATTAAAACTTCCTTGCTAATAATGCGCACCTCCAATAAAAATAAATAAAGCGGATAGCATAACTATCCGCCAAAATGTACTATAATAATCGCAACCGTAACAAATCATAAAGTCCGTACGGTGAGAAGAATCTGCGGATAACTTCTGCTTTACCAAATGATATTATCATACTTTTTCCCATTTGTCAACACTTTTTTTACCTGAAAACATATTTTCTTCTTTTTCTGTTATTATATAGAATAACAACCAGTATTATGACTGCAAGAAGTATTATTATTCCTGCCGTAATAAATATAAATACTTTGTTTGGCTGTTTTATAATATATTCCTCTGCCAAAACAGGTCCCGATGTGTATTTGTCCTTTACAGTAACTGCAGTCAACTTACAGGACTGGTCAATTTTCAGTTCGCCCATATATAACTTGCCGTTGGTAATAGGGTCGGAACCGTCTAATGTGTAATAAATTTTGCCGTCCTTTGTGGCTGTATCAAGTTTTACATTTACATATCTTCTGTACTTTCCGCCCACCGCAGATGCAACAGGAGTATCAGTAACTAAAAGTTTCTGTCCGTCTTTTTCAGATTTTATACTGTCGTCAAACACGCCGTCGTTGTCAAAATCGGTATATAACCACATATCTCCATCGGTTATTATGCTTTTAACTACTGTGTTCTTTGTAACGGGAATCTGTATAAATGTATTGTTGTAAGAAAGTTTGTTGTTTTTGTCATAACTTTTTACGTACAAATCAACAAATCCCTCTGAATTACCG
>CALDNB010000142.1 GCA_937914775.1 uncultured Clostridia bacterium | reverse complement strand
GCCAGGTACTTGCAAACGGTACCCTTTCCTACACCTGACGGACCCGAGACCACAAGAAGCAAACCTTTATTCCCGTTCATCTTCCATTACCTCTTTCGCAGTCATTCTGTTTTTAATTGTTTCCGGCTGAATAGCGCTTAAAACAATATGGTCGCTGTCTGCAACAATTACCGCCCTTGTTCTTCTTCCGCAGGTTGCATCAATTAAGCGTCCGCTTTCTTTTGATTCCTGAATAATACGTCTTACGGGTGCAGAGTCGGGACTTACAATTGCAATTATTCTTGATGCTGAAATCATATTGCCGTAGCCAATGCTTATTAAATTCATACTACTCCTCCGCTATTCA
This sequence comes from uncultured Clostridia bacterium, assembly GCA_937914775.1. GTDB lineage: Bacteria > Bacillota > Clostridia > Monoglobales > Firm-18 > RGIG1864. Next base: position 10,752 of record CALDNB010000142.1, on the reverse strand, counting down.
AGATTTTGCAGTTGTTCTCTCATTTTTTCCAGTTCGGATTTTATAGAAACTACCGCTTTTGTAATATCTAAATTATTGGACTTTGAGCCAATTGTATTTGTTTCTCTGTTCATTTCCTGCATTAAGAAGTCAAGGCGTCTGCCTACGGGCTCGTCAGACTGTACTATGTGCTGGAATTCCTGCAAGTGGCTGTCCAGTCTTACAGTTTCTTCGTCAACCGCAAGTTTGTCCGCCATAATAGCAGTTTCTGTAACAATTCTTGTCTCGTCTATTGCCGTGTCACCCAAAAGTTCTTTAATCTTTGCTTCAAGGCGTTCTCTGTAGTCCGAAACAGACTGAGGTGCCAAAACCTTTATTTCTTCAAGATAGCCTTTGACAATCTTGTTGTGGGCAGTCATATCGTCAATAAGTTTCTTGCCCTCTCTTGCCCTTGCTTCACAGAAAGCATCAAGAGCACCGTCTAAAACTGTAAACACAATTTCTTTTAGTTTTTCTTCGTCGTCTTCTTTATATGAAATTTCAAAAAGGTCTCTGAATTCAATAAGGTTTGACACAGTTATATCGTTTTTAAGTTTAAATTGCTTTGCCGTTTCCTTTAGTTCGGAAAGGAGATTTTCTGCAAGACTTTTGTTGATGACATACTGTTTGCTGTCATCAACTTCTTTTCTTACTGTAACAAAAACGTCAACCTTACCTCTTGAAACCTTTTGGTTTATTGTCTTTTTAATATCTTCCTCCATAAAAACACAAAACTTCGGTGCTTTTATGCTGAAATCAAAATATCTGTGATTTACTGATTTTATTTCAACGGTAACGTCGTAATTGTCTATGACCTGTCGGCTTCTGCCGTATCCCGTCATACTGTTTGGCATATTCTTTCAATCCCTTCAAGTAATTATATATCCAAATCGGAAAGTTGTCAAACCCTCTCAGGTACTGCAACAAGTCTGCAAATCTTATGTCCCTGGCTTGAAAACAACTGTTCATACTCCGTCATAACATTGTTTTCGTCGTTGTCTGCGTGTAAATCATAAGTCACATTCAAAAGGGTATATCCGTTTTCCCCAAAGGAAATTACAGAGTAATCAAACAGTTTAAGGTTGTCTGTTTTAAACTGCACCACACCGTCATAAGTAAGAAGATTTTTATACATAGCAAGGAATGTCTTGTATGTAAGGCGGCGTTTTTCGTGACGTGACTTGTGCCAGGGGTCGCTGAAGTTAAGATATATCTTTTCAAAAGAGCCGTCAGCAAAATACTGTCCTAAAAAGTTCGCGTCACCCAGAATAAATTTAACATTGGGAATATTCCCTGCCTTTGCCTTTTCCACCGCAAGTACAAGGACGTTTTTATTGGTTTCAACTGCAATAAAATTAATTTCGGGGTATTTTTGCGCCATCTGAAATACAAAATTACCTTTTCCGCAGCCTATTTCCAGATGAACGGGGTTGTTGTTTTTGAACAACTCTTTTGCATCTTTGTCTTCTAAATTTTCTGTATCTATAATGAATGCACTACATTCCTCTAACCTTTTGTCTGCATTCTTTTTATTTCTCATTCTCATTTTGTCACCATTATTATTTACAGAAACAAAACTCGGTAAATAGTATCACCGAGTTTTATGTACCGTAATTAAATTTCGTCGTCCATATCGTCGATAGGACTGATACCGTCAAATTTCATTTGTTTTTTCAAATCTTTTTGCTGCATAATGTTTCTGTTGTCACGAAGAGAACTGATTGTTCTGTCAAGGACTTTTTCAACATCTGCAAGTTTTTCGTCAACATACTGACGTGTGCCCATTTTAATTTCTTTTGCACGTCTGTTGGCGTTGTTGATAATTTCTGTTGCCTGTTCTGTTGCTCTTTTTGTAATTTCGTTTTCGTTAATCATTGCAACAATTTTGTCTTCTGCTTCTTTAATAATTGCACTTGCTTCTTTTTGTGCTTCAAGCAGTATTCTTTGTCTTTCGTCTTTTATCCATTTTGCCTGTTTCAAATCATCAGGCAATTTAAGACGAAGTTCCTGAATTACATCTAAAAGTTCGTCCTTTTCAATAAGACTTTTTCCCATTAGCGGAATATTTACGCTGTTGTCAATTATGTCCTCCAACTGGTTTATTAATTCCAAAGTTTCCATAATATGTATCCTCCTAATTAAATTTCTTGATAATGTCTTGTTCAATACAAGCAGGAACCATTCCCGTAATACTTCCGCCGTGGGACGCCAACTCCCTTACCACGCTTGAACTTACATAAATATTTTTTAAATTGGTTACCATAAACATCGTTTCTGCCTCGTTGTTTAAATGGCTGTTTACATTTGCCATCTGAAACTCGTATTCGAAGTCGGCATTGTTGCGTAAGCCCTTTATTATTACTTTGGCATTTACTTCTTTTACGAACTGTGCCACAAGTCCGTCATAACTTACCACAATTACGTTTTTTATCCCCTTGGTACAGCGTTTTAGAAACTCAACACGTTCGTCTGCAGAAAACGCATTTTTTTTGCCGCTGTTATTCGCCACCACCACATATAAACAGTCAAATATGGCAGAGGCTCTTTTTATTATGTCAAGATGTCCGTTTGTCATTGGGTCAAAACTACCCGGGTAAACTGCTGTCATAACGGCAATTCCTCCCTTTTAATAACGGTAACCGCTATTTTGCCGTATTCTTTCCGCTTTGCATTTTTAACATCAATAACTTCTTCAGCCGATGTTTCGCATACAAAAATACCGTTATCCTTAATTAACGAAAGGTTGCAAATTTCCTTTACCGCCCACATACATAAACCTTTATTGTAGGGCGGGTCCAAAAATATTATATCATATTTTTTATTGCAACTGCTAAGAAAATCTTTCGCTTCTTTAAAGTGCAAATCCGCCTTGTCTTCAAGTTTTGCTCTTTTTAAATTCTGTTCTATTATGTCACAGGCAGGTTTATGGTTGTCCACAAAATCACAATGCTTCGCCCCTCTGCTTAACGCCTCTATTCCAAGGGCTCCGCTTCCTGAAAACAAATCAAGAACATCGCTGTCGTAAATGTTAAATTGTATTATTGAAAAAAGGGCTTCCTTCACTCTGTCAGTTGTAGGTCTTGTGTTGTCACCCTCCAACGACAAAAGTTTTAAGCCTCTTGCACTTCCGGATACAATTCTCAATCTAATACAACCCCTCTATTATATTTTAACCGATTCTGAATATTTGTCAACACTTTTTGCAATAATATTATTGATTTCTTTAATTTTTTATTGAAGAAATCGTACCAACATCCCCCGAATTCTTCTTTCTTTGTGCCACTTTTTAAAAAAGTGGCTGTTTTTTTGGTAAAAACTTGTTATTTTAAAGACCGTGTGGTAAAATATACATTAGGTGATATTAGTGAGAATTTTATTTATAGGAGACATAGTGGGTACAAGAGGTGTTGACTTCGTAGTATCCCACTTAAACAGCATAAGAAAACTTAATAAAATAGATTTTTGTATAGCAAACGGAGAAAACTGTTCTCCTGCAGGGAAAGGCATCACAAAAGACGCCGCAGCACGTCTTTTTATGTGCGGTGTTGACCTTATAACTTTAGGCAATCACGCTTTTAATCATAACGACGTGTATTTGCTTATGGAAGAAGAAAAGGTAATACGTCCTTTAAACTACCCGAAAACTGTTGACGGACAAGGGTTTATGGAATTAGACGATATTGCGGTAATTAACGTTTCGGGACGTACTTTTATGGATAATTTAGACTGTCCTTTCGCAAGGACAGAAGAAACCCTGAAAAAGATTTCCGCAAAAACAATTATCGTTGACTTCCACGGGGAAGCCACTAGTGAAAAACGTGCCTTTGCAGAATACTTTGACGGCAAAGTGTCCGCGGTAATAGGCACTCATACTCACGTACAGACTGCCGACGAAACAGTATTAAAAAACGGCACGGCGTTTATAACCGACGCAGGTATGACAGGTGCAAAGGACTCAATTTTAGGCGTAAGAAAAGAGGAAGTTATAAATATGTTTTTAACAGGACTTCCCGCAAGGTTTGCCGTTATGGACGGCCCTGTATTAATGAACTGTGTAATTGTAGAAACAGACAAAGACGGAAAAGCAGTAAGCATCGAAAGATTAAACTTAGAGTAAAGAGGTGGTATAATATGTCAGGCTTTTATTCAGTACTTGCATCACTATTAAAGTACATATTTGTTACGGTTATTTACCTGTTTATTTTTGCCATTATCCGTATGATTTTTCTTGACATTAAAAAATCAACTACCGACAAAAGAAAGCCACAGCACGACACAACATATTTAGAAGTAATCACCAACAAAAACAATCTTTATTTTGACGTGGAAAGTTCCTATCCCCTTACCTCCGACGTTGTAATTATAGGCAGAGGCGAAGACTGTACCATATCCATAAACGACCTGTATATGTCAAACCAGAACACCCAACTGTGGTTTGAGGACAAAGAGTGGTATATTGCCGATATGGGAAGCACCAACGGCACATATATAAACGGCGAAAGAATGACGGACGAGCCTCTTATTTTAGACAGCGGAGACAGAATAAGAATAGGACAAGTGGAATTTGTAATCGTAATTGTGGGAGAATAAATTATGAAAGCCTTGAAAAAACCCATAATTTTATTGTTAATAACAACAGTAATGGCATTTGCATTATTGTTTTTCTACAGAACGCCGATGGATGTAAATATTTTATACATCGGCGGTTCAGTTATGCTTATTTCCGCCATTACATACTTTGCAATAGTGTATTTTAAATTAGGTGACGAGTATCTTTTTTTAATAGTAAGTATGCTTGTGGTTTTAGGTACACTTATGCTTTGCAGAATTAATTACACTTACGGAATAAAGCAGATACTGTGGTATCTTATTTCCGTGTGCGCTTTTTACATTTCGTTTTTTATATACAAATATGTAAAGGTGCTTAACAAAATGGGGACCTTTTATTTTCTCCTCGGGGTAGTTCTTTTTATTGCCACTCTTTTGTTCGGCACCCGAAGCGGAGGGGCAAAAAACTGGATAAGAGCAGGTCTTTTGTCTGTTCAGCCCTCGGAATTTATTAAACTTTTATACATCTTTTTCCTTGCAAGTTATTTTTCAGGAAAAAGAGACAAACTGGTGTTCGGAAAAATAAAAGAAAAATATGCGGTACTGTTCTGCGTCTATATGTATCTCGGCTTTTTGGTATTACAAAGAGAATGGGGTATTGCAGTACTGTTTTTTATAATTTATATTGCTATGGAATATATTTTCGAACACGACCTTATGCTGATTCTTTGTAACTTCCTCCTTGCAGGTTTAGGAGGCGGTGTGGGATACCTTACAATGTACCACATACAGGTACGTGTAGCCACATGGCTTAACCCCTGGGCAGATGTTTCAAAAACAGGCTACCAGATAGCACAGTCATTGTTCGCAATTTCATCAGGCGGTTTCTTTGGAAGCGGTCTTGGACTTGGGAAACCCGAATACATTCCTGCAGTTCATACAGACTTTATATTTTCTGCCATTTGCGAAGAGTTGGGGCTTTTCGGTGGCGTAGCGATAATTTTACTGTTTTTTATTTTCACATACAGAGGTGCAAAAATCGCCCTTAGACTTCCCGAAGGTTTTGACAAATGTATTGCTTCAGGAATTACCGTTATGTTTGGTATGCAGACCTTTATAATCTTAGGCGGTGTAATCAAACTGATACCCCTGACAGGTATAACAATGCCGTTTATCAGTTACGGCGGAAGTTCCCTTTTGTCAAGTTTCATAGCGTTAGGGGTACTTCAGGCGTTATCAGACAGGGAGGTAGAAAAATGACAGACAAACGTATAATAAACATTTTAATAGTAATATGTGTTTTGTTTATGTCTTTAATAGGATACCTTACCTATCTTGAACTGTTCAAAGCCGAAGAACTGGCAAAAAGTCCGTACAACCAACGCCAGTGGGCTTATGAAGAAGATATTGAAAGAGGTATGATTTTAGACAAAGAGGGCGTCATTTTAGCACAGTCAAAAGACGGCGAAAGAAAATACCCTTATGACAATATGTATAGCCACATCATCGGCTACAATTCCCGCATTTACGGCAAAAGCCTTCTGGAATCAAAATACAATCAACTTTTGCTCGGTCAGTATGGTCTGGGAGGGCTAAATATTACAGGCAACAAGAAAAACGGCTACAACCTTTACCTTACCATAGACCACAATCTGCAAAAAGTTGCATACAATTCCATTGGTAACAGAAACGGCTCAGCCGTTGCCATAAACCCAAAAACAGGTGAAATCCTTGCAATGGTAAGTAAACCCGACTTTAACCCAAACGCTCTTTCCGAGCAATGGGAATCCCTTGTAGATAACGAAAACAGTCCACTTTTGCCAAGAGCAACAAGCGGTCTTTACGCCCCTGGCTCCACCTTTAAAATACTTACTGCGAGTGCTGCTTTGGACCTGGGACTTCAGGACACGGTGTTTGAAGACAAAGGCAGTATAGAAATAGGCGGAAAAACCGTAAGTAACAGCGGCGGCAAAGCATACGGAAACATTACTTTTGACAGAGCATTTGAAGTTTCAAGTAATGTTGCTTTTTGCAGCCTTGGTGTTACTGCAGGTTTTGACAGATTAAAGTTAACTGCAGAAAAATTTGGTTTCAACAAAGAGCCCGACTATGATTTTCCTGTAGCAAAAAGCATATTCCCCTCCTCTGCAAAAGAAGATGCAGAAACTGCGGCACTTGCAATGGGTCAGGGCAACACCCTTGCTACTCCTTTGCAAATGGCTCTTGTTGCCTGTGCCGTTGCCAACGACGGAATAATTATGGAACCACGGCTTGTGTCCCACGCCACAAACAATTCAGGGGTTACAATTCTTTCAACAAAACCCAAACAACAGTCTGTGGCTATGCCAAAACAAAATGCAGACTATATTACTGATATGATGGTAAAAACAGTTTCCCAGGGTACAGGTACTTCTGCTATTATTAACGGCATTACTGTCGCAGGAAAGACAGGAACTGCGGAGAACGAACAGACGGTAATGCAGAAAAACAAAGAGCACACCTGGTTTGTTGCCTTTGCTCCTGCAGAAGACCCCGAAATTGCAGTTGCCGTTATGCTTGAATACAGCGGCGGAAGCGGTGCATCTGTCTGCGGACCGATTGTAAGAAACATTATAAGAGAGTATCTCCGATAATATGCAAATATTTCTATTGAAATTATATATAAAAAAGTATATAATTAAAAGGAAAATGCAAAAAGGAATGAATAAAATGTATAAAATTATAACAAAAAAACAGTTAAACCCCACTGTTACTTTAATGGAAATAGATGCTCCTCATATTGCAAAAAAAGCAAAAGCGGGACAGTTTATAATTCTAAGAGTTGACGAAAAAGGTGAAAGAATACCTTTGACTATTGCAGACTACAACCGCGAAAAAGGAACAGTAACCATTATTTTTCAGATTGTTGGTGCCACAACTTCAAAACTTAATACAAAAAATGAGGGTGACAGTATTCTTGACTTTGTGGGCCCTTTAGGTACCCCCTCCCACTTAGACGGAGTAAAAAGCGCCTGTGTTATCGGCGGAGGTCTTGGCACAGCCATAGCATACCCTCAGGCAAAAGCACTTCACAACATGGGCGCAAAAGTTGACGTTATAACAGGTTTCAGAAACGACGATCTTGTAATTTTAAAAGATGAAATTACTGCTATTTCTGACAACCTTTATATAACTACAGACGACAAAGGCTTTGTAACAGATGTACTGAAAGAACTGCTTGAAAAGGGCAATAAATACGATATGGTAATAGCAATAGGTCCTTTGGTAATGATGAAAGCAGTTTCAAACGTTACAAAACCCTACGGAATAAAAACAATAGTAAGTATGAACTCAATTATGATAGACGGAACAGGTATGTGCGGAGGATGTCGTTTAACAGTAGGCGGAGAAACAAAATTTGCCTGTGTTGACGGTCCCGACTTTGACGGTCACCTTGTTGACTTTGACGAAGCAATAAGACGTTCATCTATGTATAAAGACCATGAAAACCGTTCCACAAAAGAGCATAACTGCAGAATGGAGGGAATGAGATAATGCCAAATATGTCCCCACAGAAAGTAGAGATGCCCGTACAGGCAGGTAACGTAAGAAACAAAAACTTTGACGAAGTTGCACTTGGTTACACAGAAGAAATGGCGGTCGAAGAAGCCACAAGATGCCTTAACTGTAAAAATATGCCCTGTGTTGGCGGTTGTCCCGTCAACGTCCGCATTCCCGAATTTATACAGGAAATAGCAAAAGGCAATTATGAAAAAGCCTACGAAATTATAAAAACCACAAACTCACTCCCTGCCGTTTGCGGACGTGTGTGCCCTCAGGAAAACCAGTGCGAAAGCAAATGTGTAAGAGGTATAAAGGGAGAAAGCGTAGCCATAGGTCGGCTTGAACGCTTTGTAGCAGACTACCATTTAAAAAACGGCAAAGAACAAATAGAATTACCAAAGAGCAACGGTATAAAAGTTGCCGTTATCGGCTCAGGTCCTGCAGGATTGTCCTGTGCAGGTGATTTGGCGAAAATGGGTTACAAAGTAACTGTATTTGAAGCATTCCACACCGCAGGCGGTGTTTTAATGTACGGAATTCCGCAGTTTCGTCTTCCAAAAGAAATAGTACAAAAAGAAATAGACGCCCTAAAAGAAATGGGTGTTGATATAAAAACCAATATGGTTGCGGGAAGAGTTTTTTCCATTGACGAACTTTTAAATGAGCAGGATTTTAAAGCGGTATTTATAGGAAGCGGTGCAGGTTTGCCCAGTTTTATGAAAATACCCGGTGAAAACTTAAACGGCGTTTACTCCGCCAACGAATTTTTAACAAGAATAAACCTGATGAAAGCGTACAAATTCCCCGAATACGATACTCCCGTAAGAGTCGGAAAAAAAGTGGCAGTAGTAGGTGGCGGAAATGTTGCTATGGACGCTGCAAGGTGTGCAAAAAGACTTGGTGCTGAAGACGTATATATTATATACAGACGTTCCGAAAAAGAAATGCCTGCACGTCTTGAAGAAGTGCATCACGCTAAAGAAGAAGACATAATATTTAAAACACTTACAAACCCTGTTGAAATTACAGGTGAAGACGGTTTTGTAACAGGTATCAAGTGTGTGGAAATGGAACTTGGTGAGCCTGATGCATCAGGAAGAAGAAAACCTGTTCCAAAGCCCGACAGCGAATTTGTAACAGATATTGATACTGTAATTATTGCCATAGGACAAACTCCTAACCCTCTTATTAAATCAACAACAAAGGGACTTGACACAAAAAGTTGGGGTGGAATTGTAGCAGACGAAAGCGGTGCAACAAGCATTAAAGGCGTATTTGCAGGAGGCGACGCAGTTACAGGTGCCGCAACAGTTATACTTGCAATGGGAGCAGGGAAGACAGCAGCAAAATCAATAGATAAATATATAAAGGAATTGGGTTAACCAATTCCTTTATTTTTTTACCGTAACAACCTGATATATTCCAATTACCAAAAGCAGTACTGCAAATATTTTTCTTAAAATCTGTGCAGGGATAATTCCAACCAGCATACTCCCTGCAAACGCTCCCAAAACTCCCCAGACTACAAGAGGTTTTGTAAGTTTAAAATCAAGATTTTTGTTTTTATTGTGAACAAAAAGTGCAACAAGAGAAGTAGGTATAAAATACACAAGATTAATTCCCTGAGCCACTTTTTGAGGAAAATCAAGAAGCATAGTAAGAGCGGGAATAAGCACTATTCCACCAAGTCCCATTCCCGTTATTATTCCTGACAACAACCCTGCAATCAACAGTACAACGTACATATATTACCTCCGAAACATCATTACTCCAAGAACTATAGTTGTAATACCAAAAAGAATTTTAAGCCAGGTGTCGGGGGTTTTTTTAAGTAACTTTGCACCGATAAAACCGCCTAAAGTCCCACCTATACCTACCAGTACTGCAGGTAATACTTCTAAGTGTCCGTTTTTAAAATACATAACAATTGACACAAGACATAAGGGCAGTATAACTGTAAGCGCTGTTGCATGGGCAACCTTTGGTTTTACTCCCATAATTTTAGTTGCGGTTACCAGTATAATTCCTCCGCCTGTACCTAAAAGACCGTTTACCAGTCCCGAGATAAATCCTGTTATTCTAAGCATATTTACACACCCTTTTACCAGTATTTTTTTAATTTTCTGTTAAAAATATACTGAAAATTCAAAATAGTATTGATATTTTCCGAGTTTTGTATTAAAATAATTATATATAAAATGGAAAGGCAGTGATTTTATGTATGCTTCAATAACAAACAGTTGTGGAGAAATTATGGTTGACAACGATGTTTTGGCAAGTATTGCCGGTGAAGCCGCTATGACATGCTACGGCGTAGTTGGTATGGCTACACGAAACACAGCAGACGGTCTGGCATCACTACTTAAGAAGTCATCAGCCAAAAAAGGCATTAAAGTTACTTCTAACGAAGACGGTCTTGTAATTGAAATACATGTAATAATACAATATGGTGCAAATATAAAAACAATTTGCGACGGCATAATCGAAAGAGTTAAATACGACATTGAGAACCTTACAGGCTTTATTGTAAAATCAGTAAGCGTTAATGTAGAAAGCGTTCGTGTGAGTTAGGGTGACAGAAGCCATCCGAACCACGCCTTAAACCGCGTAATTTCGGTGTATTTCGGCTTGTCATCTTTGCAA
>CALDNB010000141.1 GCA_937914775.1 uncultured Clostridia bacterium | reverse complement strand
AGTTTGCACTATTATTGAAAGATGGAAGATTTACTGTTTTAGAACTAATTTTTATTATTTTTGCTTACTTAATTTTCAGAAAAAGTATTGACAAAAAGGCAAAAATGGTGTATCATAAAGTGTAATCAGCAAAGGCGCTGTGGACGGTGTCCGCAGTGCCTTTTTCATTAAAGTTTTAGGGGAGATAAAAATGAACAGAATTCCTGAAATTTTCGGCAGTCTTGTTTTTAACGAAACTGCTATGAAAGAAAAATTACCACACGACACTTATAAAGCATTAAAGAAGACTGTGCAGCACGGCAAACCCCTTGATATTAATCTTGCAAACGAGGTTGCCAACGGTATGAAAGAGTGGGCTCTTGAAAAGGGTGCTACTCATTATACACACTGGTTTCAGCCTATGACTGGCATTACCGCAGAAAAGCACGACAGTTTTATTGCTCCTGCAGGTAATGGCAAAGTTATTATGGATTTTTCAGGTAAAGAACTAATTAAAGGTGAGTCAGATGCTTCGAGTTTTCCGTCAGGAGGATTAAGAGCAACTTTTGAGGCTCGCGGCTACACTGCCTGGGACCCGTCATCTTATGCTTTTATTAAATCCCGTACACTATGTATTCCTACGGCTTTTTGTTCATATTCAGGACATGCTCTTGACAAAAAAACACCCCTTCTCCGTTCAATGGATACAATTAATAAGCAGGTTTTACGAGTACTGCGTTTGCTTGGTGACGAAACGACAAAATCTATAAGAACAACTGTTGGTGCAGAACAGGAGTACTTTTTAATTAAAAAGGACCATTTTAAACAGAGAAAAGATTTAATTTTTACAGGAAGAACTTTATTTGGTGCAAAACCGCCAAAAGGTCAGGAACTTGATGACCATTATTTCGGCGCAATTAAGCCTTGCGTTCTTGATTTTATGAGTGAACTTGATGACGAGTTATGGAAATTAGGTATTCTCGCAAAAACTGAGCACAATGAAGCGGCACCCGCTCAGCACGAACTTGCACCGATTTATGATACAACAAACATTGCCACCGACCACAATCAGTTGACAATGGAAATAATGAAAAAAATCGCTTACAAACACGATTTGACTTGTCTGTTACATGAAAAACCTTTTGCTGGTGTTAACGGAAGCGGTAAGCATAATAACTGGGCGCTTTCTACATCAAGCGGTGTTAATTTATTGGAACCGGGAGACTCTCCTCAGGATAATGCACAGTTTTTATTATTCCTTGCAGCAGTTGTAAAAGCAGTTGACGAGTATCAGGATTTACTGAGAATTTCAGTTGCAAGTGCAGGTAATGACCACAGACTGGGTGGAGGAGAAGCACCGCCCGCTATTATGTCAATTTTTATTGGTGACGAACTTGGTGAAGTTGTTAATTCTATTATTGATGAATGTGAGTATTTAAAAACCGAGCAGGGTAAAATGGCACTTGGTGCAAAAGTTATCCCCCAGTTTAAGAAAGATACAACTGACAGAAACAGAACATCGCCTTTTGCATTTACAGGTAATAAATTTGAGTTCCGTATGCTTGGGTCTGCATTTTCAGTTTCAGGTCCCAACTTTGTTTTAAATACAATTGTAGCAGAAGTATTATCGCAGTTTGCAGATTATATGGAAACTATGGATGATTTGGAACTTGCAACTTCCACATTGATTTCAAATGTATTTAAAAACCACAACAGAATTATTTTCAACGGTAACAACTATTCGGAAGAATGGGTGAAAGAGGCAGAACAGCGAGGACTATTAAATTTAAAATCAACTGCTGACGCCTTACCGTACTATATTAGCGAAAAGAACGTTAAATTATTTGAAAAGCATAAGATTTTTACTAAAGACGAGTTATATTCACGTTATGAAATTTTAACAGAAATGTACTGCAAGACGCTTAATATTGAGGCTTTGACTATGATTGATATGGTTAAACAGGATATTATTCCTGCTGTTTCAGGATATGCTAATGACTTGTGCGTCACTGCGGCCAACAAAAAGCAACTGTCACTTAACTGCAAAGTTGAGGAGGCTGTTGCTAAAGAGGTTTCTGACTTATCGGGCAATATGTATGATTTACTTGTTAATCTTGAAGAAAATATGGTTAAAGTTAAAGATTATACCGATTACAGACTACTTTCTGAATATTATCGTGATGTAGTTATTCCGTCTATGAATGATTTAAGAGAGGTAGTCGATTCTCTTGAAGTATTGGTGGGTGCCGATTACTGGCCTTATCCATCTTATGCAGAAATGCTTTTCTATATCTAAAGGGGAGTGAATTGATTTGGAAAGAAAAATTAACGAGGAATGCGGTATTTTTGGTATTTACAGTAAAGACGACCTTGATGTTTCAAGACTTACTTATTTCGCATTATATGCTTTGCAGCACAGGGGTCAACAGGGTTGCGGTATGGCTGTAAATGACTTAGATAAGGTTGTTGTTAAGAAAAATGTTGGCTTGGTTTCAGAAGTATTCAACGAGGAATTTTTATCTCAAACAAAGGGAAGAATTGCTGTTGGTCATGTTTTATACTCTGGTGCAAATGCTAAAACTTTGGACAGTGTTCAGCCTTTACATACAAACTATGTTAAGGGTTATTTGTCTATCGTTCACAACGGCGCAATTTCCAATGCTGACAAATTAAGAAAGGAACTTCTTGCTAATGGTGCAATTTTCCAGACAACAAGTGATGTTGAGGTTATTGCATATCTTTTGGCAAAAGAACGTTTTAAATGCGGCTCTGTTGAAGAGGCTATAAAACGTGTTGTTCCAAAACTTGAAGGTGCATTTTCATTGTTGATTATGAGTCCTAAAAAACTTATTTGCGTTAGGGATAAGTATGGAATAAGACCTTTATGTATTGGTAAGATTGACAATTCAGTAATTTTCGCATCAGAGTCCTGTGCCTTAAATGCAGTAGGTGCTGACTTTGTTCGTGACGTAAAACCAGGCGAAATTATTACTGTTACACAAGACGGTACTTATTATGACGATTCAATGTGCGGCGGCAAATCTGCGCTTTGCATATTTGAGCATATTTATTTTGCAAGACCTGACAGCGTAATAGACGGTCAAAGCGTTTATGCTTCACGAGTAGAGGCAGGAAAAATTCTTGCACAGCAATATCCTGTAGATGCCGATGCGGTAATTGGTGTGCCTGATTCGGGTATTCCTGCTGCAATCGGATATGCAAAAGAGTCCGGAATTCCTTACGAGAACGGGCTTGTTAAAAACAGATATATCGCAAGAACTTTTATTCAGCCTTCTCAGGACCAGCGTGAAAAAAGTGTAAACATTAAACTTAATGTTTTGTCAGAAACCGTTAAGGGTAAAAAAATTGTTATGATTGATGATTCGATTGTGAGAGGAACTACACTTGCAAACATTGTTAAACTTTTAAAAAATGCCGGTGCTCTTGAAGTTCACGTGAGAATTAGTTCTCCGCCGTTTTTGTGGCCTTGTTT
>CALDNB010000140.1 GCA_937914775.1 uncultured Clostridia bacterium | reverse complement strand
TATGTTTTCCGCCTCCTGCACATACCACCTGGTAACAGGCCCTCAAAAACTTATTTCCGTAGCAAGAATTGTTGACCACTGTATGATATATATTCTTATTGCAGGGACGTACACTCCCGTAGTGGCTCTCGTCCTTGACGGCTGGCTTCGGATAACCTATTTTTCAGGAATATGGGCTTGTGCATTAATAGGAATTGCCCTTAAAATTTTCTTTACGGGAAAATTCCGCACAGTATCCACCGTTCTTTACTGCGTAATGGGGCTTTTAATTGCCCTTGCAAGTGTTACTCTGTATAAAACTGCAGGTCTGTGGTTTATGTTTTTCCTTATAATGGGCGGAGTAATGTATATAACAGGCGCAGTATTTTATGCAATAGAAAAGCCGAAACCGAAACACGGCTTTGGTTTTCACGAAATATTTCACATTTTTGTACTTTTGGGTGCAGCAAGTCATTATGTTATGATTTTATGCTACGTTTTATAGGAGGCAGGTTATGTTACTTTCAGAACTTTCCCCGAAATTAGGACTTATAAATGTTACAAAGGAAATTAAAGACTGTGAAGTTACAGGGTGCTACATCGGCGACCTTTTAAGTTGGGTTATGTCTAAAGCACAGCCGGGAGACGTATGGATAACTGTGCAGACAAACGTAAACATTCTTGCAGTTGCCGCACTTACGGAGGTTTGTTGCATAGTAGTTCCCGAAAACATTGTAGTAGATGAGCCAACTGTTTTAAAAGCAGAGGCACAGGGCATAAACATATTAAAAAGCGACAAAACAAGTTTCCAACTTGCAAAAGCGATTGGTGAATTAATATGAGATGCTGGTATGATTTCCACATTCATACTGCCCTATCTCCTTGCGGAGACAACGATATGACTCCCAACAACATTGTAAATATGGCAAAAATAAAAGGTCTTGACGCTATTGCGGTTACAGACCACAACTCTGTAAAAAATGCGAAAGCGGTTATGGAAGCAGGAAGTCTTATCGGGCTTACCGTAATTCCGGGTATGGAAATAGAAACCTCGGAGGAAATACACGTTGTAGCACTATTTCCCCACATTGACAGTGCAGTTTATGCGGGAGATGAAGTGGCAAAACATCTTCCTCCTGCGAAAAACAGACCTGACATATTCGGTGAGCAGTTAATTATGGACAAAGAGGACAACGTGGTGGGCTGTGAGGAGCAAATGCTTATTACCGCCACAGACCTTGATATATTTGAAGTTTTTAAACTGGTTAAAAGTGCAGGAGGGGTAGCGTATCCCGCCCACGTTGACAGGCACTCATACAGTGTGCTTTCCAACTTAGGCTTTATACCTCCCGAACTGGACACAAAGTTTATTGAAATTTCAAAAAATGTTACAGACGTAAATCAGTATGTATCAAACAAAAATCTTGAAAAGTACAATCTGATTTTCAGTTCTGACGCCCACTATCTGTGGGACATTTCAGAAAAAATCCACGGATTTGACGTGGAACAGCCAAGTGTTGAAAAAATCATAGATTTTTTTAAACTCATCATAAGCAAGACTGAATGCACCTTTGCTAGAGTCCATTCCCTCTTCCATCATATGACTAATATATTCCAAATCTACCACTGTGTTAATTTCATTTACATTTTCTTTATTTTTACTGTAAAAATGGTATGCATTTTTTCCATTATTTTTTACGAAATAAAGGGATTTGTCCGCTTTTCGATATAATTCCTGGAACTCCTCGTCATCATCTTCACAAATCACAATACCAATTGACACAGATACAATTCCGCCATACCCAAGACTTGCTATTTTTTCTGAAAATAAAGAAATAATTCCCTCTGCTTCTTGCAACTAATACCATATAACCCCACTTGCCTTCTCCAAAGGTCCTGTTACCTGGTGAAGTTTTTATGTTGCTGA
>CALDNB010000139.1 GCA_937914775.1 uncultured Clostridia bacterium | reverse complement strand
AATGGGTCAGATTTTCCTCAAACAGCTGCAGTATGTTCAGCAGATCCTCCGGCAGTCTCTTCCGGCACTCTGCCTTCAGTTCCTCCGGAACTCCGTAAAATGCTTCCGCCATGGAACCGGCGATGCAGGTCAGGGTATCACAGTCACCACCCAGGGAAACCGCATTCCGGATGGCATCTTCAAAATCTGTACTTTCCAGAAATGCAATGATGGCTTCCGGAACCGTTTCCTGACAGCTTTCCACGTGCCGGTAGCCGGGTCGGATCTGGTCGCAGGTGCGGCTGAGATCGTAGCCGAACAGCTCCGTGATGCAGGCTCTGATCTCTTCCTTGGTGCTGCCCGTGCGGGCCAGATAGATGGCCGCCGCCGTGGCCTGCGCCCCCTTGATCCCCTCGGGGTGGTCGTGTGTGACCTCCGCCGAGAGCTTCGCCATCCGCAGAACGGTGGGAAGATCGTCATAGAGCCAGCCGGCTGCGCTGACCCGCATGGCAGAGCCGTTGCCCCAGCTGTTGTAGGGCCGGGGATCCGCTTCCCGCAGCCACCAGCCAAACCGCACGCCATAGCCTGCACCGGGGTAGCGTCTGCCCCAGTGCTGCATCCGCTCGATGACTCTGCGGCGGATGACGGCATCCGCCTCCTCAGCCCTGCTGTCCACCAGGGCCTCCGCCACAGCGATGGTCATGACCGTGTCATCCGTAAATTCGGAGCAGCTGCTGAAAAGGGGGAAATCCTTGGTCTTGTCTCCCCTGTCGAATTCATAGGGACTTCCAATGATGTCACCCAGAATGGCTCCGAACAGGATATCCGTCTCTTTTCCGTAATTCTTCATCATAAAAACCTCCCGTGATGTGTCATTTGGTTTATAGTCACATGATAGAGGCTTTCATCTCCCATTTGGTCAACCGCCAGGGGACATTTTGCCCGTCAGAAGCGCGTCGTGATCCCAAGCTTCCGGGCGATGTGCTGCTTTGCTTTTTCAAAGCGCTGCAGAAGAGCACCGTATTCGCGCTCTAAAAGCTCGTAAAGGTTAAATTCATATTCTTTAACCTTTTTAACCTCAACATCAAAGCCGTAGAAAGTAAGACTGTCAACTACACCGTTTCTCATTAAAAGAGCGTTTTCCATATTTACCGGGTCGCCGATTGCAGTAATAACATAGGGAATAGAGTATCTGTTGTTATTAACGCTTACTGTTGCACCTGCGCATCTTATTTCGTTTGTAGAAACAAGGCGTTCACCGTTTAGTGCTATTGCCTCTGCCCCTGCATCTCTTAATTCGTTTATAACCTGCAGTATATCCATATCGTGAATAACGTAGGCGTTGGCATTTTCGGGAAGATTGTTAACGGCAGTACTGTCGTTTAATATTACCTGTACTCCTGAGCCCTCAACGGCAGTAAGACCTGCTAAAAGTTCTGCTCTTTGCAGTTGAGTGGTAAGGGTTTGCGAATAGCCGTCGGTTTTTGCCGCCTCCTCTTTAAAAGAGTCAATTTCCTGTTTCGCCAGAAGCAGTTGTTTATTCAGTTCTATATTCTTTTCCTGCTCGTTTTTTAATTCTATAGCAAGATTTTCTGCTCTTAATTTATCGGTATTACCGTTTTTGTTAATTACGTTAACGCTTTTTATCTGCATTGTAATAAAAAACGCCAGAAGCAAACACACAATACCTATTGAGATATGTGCCGGAGTAAAATGTTTTTTTATATTCATTGCCTGTTATCCTTTCTGTTTATATACTGCTTTGTCGCCGCTGCTTACGTTTAAATATCCTCTGGCGTTTTCGCCCAGCGACTGATAGGATTTTAAAGTAAGAAACTCGATTTTATAATTTAAGTTATCATTTGCACCTACTAAAACTTCCAGTTTGTTGTCTATTACTATTGATAAATTCTCTGTATCGGGAACGTTTATCAGGGTTACGTTGTTTACCATCTGTTGTTCCTTTAAAATACCAAGAACGTCTGTTACATATTGTGCCTTGCCTTCTTCTTTTGATTGAAAGACTTGTCCTGCTATGTATTTTGTAAGGTTAAAGTTTTCTATTAAAGGCACCGTTTTTTCGGGAGGTACTTTGTTTTGCTCAAGCATTTTTCCCGTACTGTCAACGTAAATGTAACTGTCGCCAAAAGCCACATACCCTGCAACCTCGCATTCTTTCACGACAATTTTAATTCCTGCAGGGAACTTTTTGACAATTTTCGCAGTTTCAATGTACGGCAGGGCGGAAATTCCATTTACTGCCTTTTTACTGCTTGTCCGAAAAACGTTACGCCCGTAACCGATGGTAGAGGCTTCGATAATAGTGTTTGCGGGAATAAGCGAGTTACCCTCCACCGTTATTTTGTTTATTTTAAACCAGGGCGCAAAGTATGCTATCATAAGGAGTACCGCAACCAGAAACAGAATAAGTAAAATCTTTCTGTTTCTGCGGTTGCGTCTCATTCTTTTTTTATAATCTTTTAACTTAATGGTTTTTTCATAAGTAGTTGTTTCCATTTTTTTACTCCCGTACAATATCTGCACCTAAATTTTTAAGTTGATTTTCAAATAAGTAATAACCACGGTCTAAATGTTCAAGACCTGATACCGTTGTAGTGCCGTAAGCATTAAGTCCTGCAACTATAAGTGCCGCCGCACCACGAAGGTCGTATGCGGTAACTGAGGCACCTTTTAATCTGCTTACACCTCTTATTATTGCAAGTTTATCTTTTGTTATTATGTCAGCATTCATTCTGTTAAGTTCAGGAATGTGCCTGTACCTGCTTGAAAAAATATTCTCTTCAACTACGCTTGTGCCGTCCGCTACAGAAAGCACCGTACATATAAGAGCCTGAGCATCTGTGGGAAAGCCGGGGTACGGCATAGTGCTTATGCAACTTACCGAATTAAGACCTGTTTTACATTCCATTTCAACAAAGTTTTCACCTTTGTTTATTTTTGCACCGCAAAGAGAAAATATATCCGTAATTGCGTTTAAGTGGTTTGGATTAATTCCGTTTATCTTGATACTGCCCTTTGTTACTGCAGCAGCAGAAAGATACGTTGCCGTTACTATTCTGTCACCTATAACCTTATGGGAAACGTCACAAAAATCATTGGTGCCATCGATTTCAATTGTGCTTGTTCCTGCACCCTTTATATTTGCACCCATACCGTTTAGGAAGTCCTGCAAATCAACAATTTCAGGCTCCTGAGCCGCATTGGTTATTACTGTTGTTCCAACTGTTGCACAAGACAAAAGCATAGCATTTTCCGTCGCCCCTACGCTTGGAAAATCAAGATTGATATTTGCAGGGTGGGTGTTTTCACCGTCTAACATAATATATCCGTGACTTTCCTTTACATCTACACCTAAAGCCTTAAAGACTTTCAAGTGCAAATCAATAGGTCGGGGTCCCAGTTCGCACCCTCCGGGAGTGGAAATAAGTGCTTTTTTGCACCGTGCAAGAATTGCACCAGTAAATATAACAGAGGAACGCATTTCTTTCATAAGGTCCTGACTGATTTCGTCACAACTCATATTTGATGAGTCAACGGTTACTGTATCATCGTCAATTGATACAACGCACCCTAAAGAACGTAATATATCAATAGAAGCATACACGTCTTTTATAAGGGGACAGTTATGTATAATGTTAATTCCGCCGTTTATTACCGTTGCTGCAAGGATTGGCAAAACAGAATTTTTAGAGCCCTGAACAACAAGTTCACCCGTTATTCTGTTTCCGCCGTTAATTATTGCTGTGTTGCTCAAAACTTATACACCTCCGAACAATTACAGTATATGCAATTGTCGGTGGTGTGGTGATTAAAGCCCGTTTTCGCTTAATAAACCAGGGTCTATCTCCGGTGGTGGCGTTACGGGTTCGTCAGGCTTTTCTTCTTCGGGTTTTGGCTCTTCTGTCTCGGGAGGCAGTTCCTCTTCTGCTGTATGAGGCAGTGCACAGAATTCTGACGGCACTTTGCTTGGGAAAATGTAGTCGCTTACAACCTGATTTCCATCGGGGTCCGAAGCGCATTTTTCTGTTGCTAAAAGTCCGCTTACTTTACAAATCTCTGCACTTGTGTATTTTGACATACTTGCACCGGGGAAATATTTGCTCGGTAATTTCTTTTCGCTGTGTATTCCTGACATTACAAGACGCCATACTTTTGCAGATGGGTTTCCTGAGAAAAATGCAAGTGACTCGGGCTGGTCGTAACCTGTCCATACTGCACCTACGTAGTACGGTGTCATACCAACAAACCATCTGTCCTTGTCGTTATCTGTAGTACCTGTTTTACCTGCAATAGAGTATCCGCCGCCAAAACTTGCGCTGCCCCCTGTACCTGTAGATACAGCAGACTGCAAAAGATTAAGCATTGTTCTTGCAGTTTCCTTTGAGAAAGCCATATTCTTTTTCTGTTCTTTCTCATATATAAGTTTACCTGAATGGTTGGTTATTTTTGTGTAAGTGGTAGGCTCGATATAAACGCCGTCGTTAACAAATGCACAGTATGCGGCAGTCATTTCTAAGTTTGTTACGCCCTCTGTAAGACCGCCGAGAGCAAGAGATGCAAGGTTTATATCTGTTTCCGTAAGTGTTGTAAAACCTAACTTGTTAGTCATATAGTTATAAGAAACCTGTGTTCCCACTTCGTCAAGAACCTGCACCGCTACTGTGTTTAATGATTGTGAAATAGCATATCGAAGTGAAACGGGGCCTTTAAAATCTCCGCCATAGTTTTTGGGAGACCAACCGTTATATGTTACGGGCTGGTCTTTCCAGATTTGTCCCGGTGCAGTAACGTTTGTGTCAATAGCGGGACCGTAAACAGCAATAGGTTTAATTGACGAGCCTGGCTGACGGGGTCCCTGGAATGCTCTGTTTAAAACTCTGTCTGCAGTTTTCTGGCCTCTGCCGCCCACTACACCTTTTACCTGACCTGTATATGGGTCCATAACCGTCATACAGGATTCAGGTTGTTTTTCTCTGGGTGCTTTCTGGAAAGAGTTTTCGTCTTTATATACTTTGTCCATATTTCTTTGAACTACAGGGTCGATGGTACTGTAAATTTTAAGTCCACCTGTAAAAAGCATCTTGTTTGCTACTGCTTCTGTGTAACCGCACTCTTCCTGCAGGTCTTCCAAAACCTCAGTAATTAACTGGTCAACAAAATAGGACTGAACACTTGCAAATTCCGAAGTGTCTGCCACAAACTCTAACTTTTCGGCTTTTGCTTCTTTGTATGTTTTGTCGTCAATGTAACCTAACTGGTTCATTTTATAAAGAATGGTTTCTTGTTTTTCCTTGTTCTTTTCGGGATTTGCAATAGGGTCGTAAAGACTTGGGTACTGTGTGATACCTACAATTGCCGCACCCTCTGCAATAGTTAACTCTTTTACGTCTTTGCCGAAATAGTAGTGGGCGGCACTTGCAACACCGTTACATCTGTGCCCTAAGTATATTGAATTTAAGTACAGTTCTAAAATTTCGTCTTTTGAAAGCCGTTTTTCAACGCCAATGGCTAAGGCAATTTCCTTTATTTTTCTTGTGGCTTTTTTCTCTTTTTCACCTGTAAGATTTTTTACAAGCTGCTGAGTGATTGTACTTGCACCTCTGTCAGAACTTCCTCTTATTAAGTAGTTGAATGTTGCATAGGCGGTACTTTTTATGTCAAAACCTGAATGTTTGTAAAAACGCTCGTCCTCTATGGCAACTGCGGCGTCTTTAACGTGCTGGGGTATGTCTGCAAAATCTGCCCACACTCTGTTTTCGTCCTGATACAGATTTTCATACTCGACTTCGTTGCCGTCTTGGTCAATATAATACACAACGGAGGCAAAGTCCATAGACGCTCCGTCTTCGCCTAAAATTGCGTCAACATCGGCTGTGGCAAACAGAACACCCACTGTAATTCCAAGGATTGCAACCGCCGCTCCGATAAATGATAATATGAATATTTTCAAGAATGAAACCCATTTTTTGTTACTCTTTTTTGTAGCCATCAGGTTTTCGCTTCCTTTCAATAAAATTACACACTATATTATAACACAATGATTTTAATTTTGCACTACTTATTTTGAATATTTTTTGGAAATTTTACGAAAAATAAAAGCGGGTGATAATAATGAGAAAAATTACCGTAATTGTTGCAGTAATTCTGATAATTTCTTCCTGTTTTGTAGGATATTTTACAATAAATTACAAAAAAAATTCTGCCGAATTAAATGAACTTACACAGCAGGTTAAAACCGAAACAAAATATGTGGTTAAAGAACATAAGGGAGAGATTGCTGTTTTTGTGGGAGAAGATAAAATACCCGTCAAAATACTGAACATAGATTTTGACGGGTTAAGAGAATATGATAAACAGCAATTTAAAAAAGGACTTACGCTTAATACTCTTTACGAAGTCCTTTTGCTTGAAGAAGATTTTAATTCCTGATACTATTTTTTGAAGAACGACAACGCCGCACCTGTTGCGGTGGCAAATATTGCGTTTTCGGGAATAATGAAATTATAGCCGTAAAGTTGGTTAAGACCGTCAAATACCGGCTTTGCCTGAGGCAATGTTGACAACATTCCCGTTAATATTATGTCTTTTATACTGTCGTTTTTACAAGCGAAAACCGCAAGCATACCGATAGTCTGGAACACCATATTTATAACGCCTAAAGTAATGTCTGCATCAGTTGCGGTGTCAGACATTTTACCGAAG
>CALDNB010000138.1 GCA_937914775.1 uncultured Clostridia bacterium | reverse complement strand
GACGGCAAGGGCAAGGTGGGCTACGGCCTGGGCAAGGCTGCTGAAGTCCCCGAAGCAATCCGTAAGGGTATCGAGGCTGCCAAGAAGAACATGATCACTGTTCAGATGTCCGGCAGCACCATTCCTCACGAGATCATCGGTGAGTCCGGCGCTGGCCGCGTGCTGATGAAGCCCGCTGCTCCCGGTACCGGCGTTATCGCCGGCGGCGCCGTGCGTGCAGTCGTTGAGCTGGCCGGTATCCAGGATATCCGTACCAAGGCTCTGCGTTCCCGTAACCCCATCAACCTTGTAAACGCTACCATCAACGGCCTGTCCGAGATCCGTGATGCTCAGACGGTTGCGGCTATGCGCGGCAAGGAAGTTAAAGAAATCTTAGGTTAAGGAGGTATTTATCATGGCTCTTAAGATCACTCTGAAGAAATCTCTGATCAGCTGCAAGAAGAATCAGATAGATACCGCTAACACTTTCGGTCTGAAAAGACCGGGCGACGTTACCGTTCAGCCGGACAACGCCGCTACCCTCGGCAAGGTTCGCGTCATTTCCCACCTTGTTGAAGTAGAACAGGTCAAGGAGGCACGCAAGAAATGAAATTGCATGAATTAACTCCTGCTGCCGGCTCCACCTTCGAGCCCAAGAGAAAGGGCAGAGGTATCGGTTCCGGCAACGGCAAGACCGGCGGCCGCGGCCATAAAGGCCAGAAGGCCCGCTCCGGCGGCGGTGTTCGCCCCGGATTCGAAGGCGGCCAGATGCCTTTATACAGAAGATTGCCTAAACGTGGATTTACAAATATATTTGCTAAAAAATATGTATCAATTAACGTAGAAGTGCTTGAAAGATTTGACGCAAACACTGAGGTAACAGCAGAATTGTTGTTAGAAACAGGCGTTATTTCAAAAGTATGTGACGGAGTTGTTATTCTTGGCAGAGGCGAACTTACAAAAGCACTTACTGTTAAGGCTGCAAGATTTACAAAATCCGCTCAGGAGAAAATCGAAAAAGCCGGAGGAAAGGCAGAGGTGATATAATATGTTTCAAACTATTGCTAACGCATGGAAAATTCCTGATTTAAGGAAAAAAATATTATACACCATAGGAATGCTTATAATTTTCCGTTTCGGTTCATTTGTTCCTGTTCCGTTTTTGGACAGAGCAGCAGTAGCATCAATGCTAAACGGTTCATCATTGCTTGATTTTATGAACGTCTTTTCAGGCGGTGCTTTCGAGCAGGCTACAATCTTTGCAATGAGTATTTCACCGTACATTAATGCATCAATTATTATGCAACTTTTAACAGTTGCAATCCCTGCACTTGAACGTATCTCAAAAGAAGGCGAAGAAGGCAGAAAGAAGATTGCACAGTGGTCAAGATATTTAACTGTTGTGTTAGGTCTTATTCAGGCTACAGGTTTGTACTTCACTTTGAGAAACAACTATCATGCAGTAACAGACAGTAGTTTTATTGCCGGTTTGACAATTATCTTATCATTTACAGCAGGTACCGCTTTTCTTATGTGGCTTGGTGAGCAGATTAACGAAAAAGGTATCGGTAATGGTATTTCATTGTTGATTTTCGGTGGTATCGTATCACGCGGACCGCAACTTGTTCAGGCAATAATCGAATACAATAAAGCACAGGTTTTAAACATATTTACAACAATTATTCTTTTGGTTGTTGCAATCGTCGTTGTAGCATTCGTTGTTTCAATGACTAATGCTGAAAGAAAAATTCCTGTTCAGTATTCAAAGAGAGTTGTAGGCCGTAAAATGTATGGCGGACAGAGCACTTCAATCCCGATTAAAGTTGCATCTGCTGGTGTTATGCCTATTATCTTTGCTATGAGTATCTTGGCGTTCCCGTCAACTATAGCAGGATTCTTCGGTGCAGACATTACTAAAGTAACAGGCTTCTGGGGTGCAATTTTAAAAGCATTCACACCGTCACACTGGGTATATGGTATCCTTTACTTCTTGTTAATATTGTTCTTCACATATTTCTATACAGCAATCCAGTTCAATCCTATTGAAATGGCTAACAATATGAAGAAGAACGGTGGTTTCATTCCAGGTATCAGACCGGGAAGAACAACAAGCGAGTTTATCAACAAAGTGTTATCAAGAATCACAATCGTTGGCGCTGTATTCTTAGGCTTAGTTGCAGTATTGCCTATCTTTATGTCTCAGTTTGCAGGTATCAACATCAGTATCGGAGGTACATCACTTCTAATCGTTGTTGGTGTTGCATTAGAAACAGTTAAGGCAATGGAAACTCAGATGATTATGCGTCACTATAAAGGATTTTTAGAATAATATTTGTCAGGTCGGCGGCAAAAGTTGCGGTTTGACTTTTGCCCGTCGCCCATAACGTAATAGGAGAGTGAAGCAGTTGAAGATGTTAATTATGGGTGCTCCCGGTTGCGGGAAAGGCACACAATCAGAAATTTTAGCGAAAACGCTGAATATACCCACGATTTCAACAGGTGCAATGCTTCGTGAGGCTATTGCAAAAGGTACAGATGTCGGTAAAGAAGCAGCAATGTATATTAACGACGGTAAACTGGTACCTGATAATACAATAATTAATGTGGTGTTAGACAGAGTTGCACAGGACGACTGCAAAAACGGTTACATTTTAGACGGCTTTCCAAGAACTTTGGCACAGGCCGAAGCAATGGAAAAAGCAGGTATCAAAACAGACGTTGTTCTTATGATTGATGTTGACAAAGATGTAATTATTGAACGTCTTGCAGGAAGAAGAGTGTGCAGCAAATGTCCTGCAACATATCACATAACCGATAATCCGTCAAAAAGCGGAGACAAATGTGATGTTTGCGGAGCACCCCTTATTACAAGAAAAGACGACAATCCTGAAACTATTAAAAACAGACTGGAAATTTATGCCGAATCTACTGCCCCTGTTATTGATTATTACGGCGACAAAGTTGTTAAAGTAAAATCAGTAGGAACAGTGGAGGAAACAACAAAGGCTATTTTAAAGGCGTTGGGTATTTAATTATGATTAGTATTAAATCAGTTTCTGAGATTGACAAAATGAGAAAGGCAGGACATCTTAACGCTCTTACTCACAGACTGATTGCAGAAAACATCTGCGACGGAGTGACTACAGAGGAGTTAGACAGACTTGCCTACGAGTTTATAAAGTCTAAAGGCGCAGTTCCTTCGTTCCTTAACTACTCGGGCTATCCCAAAAGCGTCTGCATTTCGGTAAACGACGTGGTAATTCACGGAATACCGGGTAAGCAGATAATTAAAACGGGAGATATAGTAAGCGTAGATATAGGAGTGTATTTAAACGGATACCACAGCGACAGTGCGGCAACATACCCCTGCGGTGCGGTGCCTGAGGAAGCACAAAGACTTATAGACGTAACAAAGCAAAGTTTCTACGAGGGAATTAAATTCGCTTGTGAGGGAAACAGAATATCTGATATATCTTGTGGAGTTCAGACTTATGTTGAACAAAACGGATTTTCAGTAGTGACAGATTATGTAGGGCACGGAGTGGGGAGAAATCTTCACGAGGACCCAGAAGTTCCCAACTTCGGCAAGGCGGGGAAAGGTGCAAGACTGTACAGCGGAATGACGTTGGCAGTTGAGCCCATGGTTAATGCAGGTACTCCTGATGTCAGAAGACTAAAAGACGGCTGGACAGTAGTGACTGCCGACGGAAAGTTGTCTGCACATTACGAGCATACAATTGCGGTAACTAAAGGAAACCCCATATTGCTGACGGTTGAATAAATCGCCAAAGAATTTAAGAGGTGAAAAGTTTTGGACGTTGGACCCGGGAGTATTATTTATTCAAAAGCCGGACGAGACAAAGGAACATATTTTGTTGTAATGTCTGTTGACGGTGAGTACGTAAATATATGCGATGGTAAGGGCAGAAAGACTGACAAGCCCAAAAGAAAAAAGATAAAACACATTGAGTGCGGTTATGGCTTTTCCGAGTTTATAAGCAGAAAACTTAATGACGGAGAAAAGGTAACCAACACCGAACTTAGGCGAGAACTTTTTGAATACAATCAAAAGGAGGAGTAACAATGGCAAAAGATGATGTTTTAGAACTTGAAGGTACTGTTGTTGAAGCATTACCTAATGCAATGTTCAAAGTTGAGCTTGAGAATAAGCATCAAATATTGGCTCATATTTCCGGAAAACTGCGTATGCATTTTATACGAATATTACCTGGTGATAAGGTTACAGTTGAAATGTCTCCTTATGATTTAACAAAAGGTCGTATAACATGGCGTGGGAAATGATAAATTTATATAATCAGGCGTTTTAATTATACGGAGGTGTATAAAAATGAAAGTAAGGCCATCAGTTAAGAAGATGTGCGAAAAATGCAAGATAATCAAGAGAAAAGGCAAAATAATGGTAATTTGTGAGAATCCAAAACACAAACAGAGACAAGGCTGATAAGTTTTTAAAATCAACTGTTATTGCGGCTGACATTGAGAGTGTGGCAGAAACAACCATCCTTGTGCGGTGGTTTGTGCCCGCTAAGCAATGAGATAACAGCGGATTTAGTAAAACAGACGGCTTCAAATTAATGGAGGTGAATTTGTTAAAATGGCAAGAATAGCAGGAGTAGACTTACCAAGAGAAAAACGTATTGAAATAGGTTTAACTTATGTTTTCGGTATCGGTTTGAGCAGTTCAAAAAAGATTTTGGACGCTGCAGGTATTAATCCCGACACCAGAGTCAAAGACTTAACAGAGGACGAGGTTGGTAAAATTCGTGATATTATAGACAAAGAATACACAGTTGAAGGTGACCTTCGTCGTGAAGTAGCGCTTGATATTAAGCGTTTACAGGAAATCGGCTGCTACCGTGGTATCAGACACAGAAAAGGATTACCTGTAAGAGGTCAGAAAACTAAAACAAACGCAAGAACCAGAAAAGGTCCTAAGCGTACAATGGCTAACAAGAAGAAATAATAAAGTTTCTTAAAAAGGAGGGATTTACGCAAATGGCTAAAACAACAACAAGAAGAACAGGCAAAAGAAGAGAACGCAAAAATATAGAAAAAGGTGCGGCTCATATCCGCAGTACTTTTAACAATACACTTGTTACAATTACCGATACACAAGGTAATGCTATTTCATGGGCAAGTGCAGGTGGTTTGGGCTTCAGAGGTTCAAAGAAAAGCACACCCTTTGCTGCACAGATGGCAGCAGAAACTGCAGCAAAAGCAGCGATGGAACACGGTATGAAAACTGTTGAAGTTTACGTAAAAGGTCCGGGTGCTGGTCGTGAAGCAGCAATCCGTGCATTACAGGCAGCAGGTCTTGAAGTTAATATGATTAAAGATGTAACTCCAATTCCTCACAACGGTTGCCGTCCACCAAAAAGACGTCGTGTTTGATTTTTAATTATAGGAGGTGTAACGAGAAATGGCAAGATATACAGGTCCTGTTTGCAGACTTTGCAGACGAGAGGGCGAGAAATTATATTTAAAAGGCGAGAGATGTTATACTGCTAAATGCGGTCTTAACAAACGTAACTATGCTCCCGGTCAACACGGTCAGGGCAGAAAGAAATTATCAGGTTACGGCATGCAGTTAAGAGAAAAACAGAAGGCTCGTCGTTACTACGGAGTTTTGGAAGGCCAGTTCGCCAAATACTTTGAAATGGCTAACAAAAAAGCCGGTGTAACAGGTGAAAACTTGTTATCAATTCTTGAAAGCAGACTTGATAATGTTATTTACAGATTAGGTTTTGGTACATCAAGACCAGAATCAAGACAGTTGGTTTTACACGGTCATTTTACAGTTAACGGTAAGAAGGTGAACATTCCTTCATACTTAGTAAAACCCGGTGACGTTATTGCAATCAAAGAAGGAAGCCAGAGCAGTGCAAAAATTAAGGACGTACTTGAAATTACTGCTTCACGTGCGGTTCCGAAGTGGCTTGATTTAGACAAGAACACTTTAACTGCTAAAGTTTTGGCAGAGGCAGCAAGAGATGATATTGATTTGCCAATCGAAGAGCATCTTATCGTCGAGTTGTACTCTAAGTAATAATTACCCCCGTAATATATTACATTTGTTTCAAATTTTAATTACGGCAAGGAGGGTTATTTAATGATTGAAATAGAAAAACCAAAAGTTGAATGTGTTGAATTAAGTCCTCAAGGGGATTACGGCAGATTTGAAGTAGAACCATTAGAACGCGGTTACGGTATGACACTTGGTAACTCACTAAGAAGAATTTTACTTTCATCATTGCCTGGCGTAGCAGTATCTTCTATTAAAATCGACGGCGTGTTGCATGAATTCTCTACAATACCCGGTGTTAAAGAAGATGTTACTGAAATAGTTTTAAATATTAAAAATCTTAATGCTAAACTATACAGCGACGGTCCTAAAGTTTTATACATTGAAGCAGAAGGTGCCGGAGAGGTATGTGCAAGACACATCAAAGCAGATGCTGATGTTGAAATCCTAAACGGAGATTTGCATATTGCTACACTTAATGAAGACGCAAAATTATATATGGAAATTGTTATTAATCATGGCAGAGGTTATGTATCCGCTGAAAAGAACAGAACTACAAATCAGGGCATAATCGGCAACATACCGGTAGATTCTTTGTTCTCACCGGTGCGCAAGGTGAACTATACTGTTGAAAATACACGTGTAGGTCAAGTTACCGATTATGATAAATTAACTCTTGATGTGTGGACAGACGGTACTATTACTCCTGAAGAGGCAGTATCTTTAGGTGCTAAAATTATGAGTGAGCACTTAAACTTGTTTATTGACCTTACAGACAGAGCAAGAAATACTGAAGTTATGATTGAAAAAGAGGATTCAAAGAAAGAGAAAGTTCTTGAAATGACAATTGAAGAACTTGACTTGTCAGTTCGTTCATACAACTGTCTAAAGAGAGCCGGTATCAATACTGTTGAAGACTTGACAAACAAAACCGAGGATGAAATGATGAAGGTCAGAAACCTTGGAAGAAAATCATTGGAAGAGGTTATCCAGAAACTTCATAGTTTTGATATGGATTTAGCCAAAGAGGAAGAATAATCCTATTATTGAAGAAGGAGGTACAATCTAATGGCTGTAAACAGAAAATTCAGCAGACCAACTGACCAAAGAGTTGCTATGCTTAAAAATCTAACTACTTCTCTTTTGGAAAACGGTAAAATTGAAACAACCGTTGCTAAAGCAAAAGAAGTAAGAAGTACTGCAGAAAAAATGATTACATTAGGTAAAGAAAATACTTTACATTCTCGCAGAAATGCTCTTACATTCATCACAAAAGAAGATGTTGTTAAAAAATTATTCGATGAAATCGCTCCTAAGTATGCTGACAGACAAGGCGGATATACAAGAATTATTAAAATCGGACCTCGTCGTGGTGACGCTGCTGAAATGGCAATTATCGAATTAGTATAATTTTTAAAGGACTTGTGAAAACAAGTCCTTTTTTTCTTGAAATTTTATATTGCAAAGGAAAAAAATGTGTGTTATCATTATTATAATAGGGGAAAATTCGAATTTGAAAAACAAGACACAAAACTGTGCTTGACATATATATTATTTTACAGAAAAAGGAGAAAATATGATTAAAGAAATTTTAGAAAAAGACGGTTTTATATGTGATATGGACGGTGTTATATATCACGGTAACGTAATACTTGACGGCGTAAGGGAATTTGTTAACTGGCTTATCGAAAACAACAAGAAATTCGTGTTTTTAACAAACAGCCCCGAAAGAACTCCGCACGAGCTCAGTATGAAGCTTGAAAGAATGGGACTTTCGGTTTCTGCCGACCATTTTTATACAAGTGCAATGGCAACAGCGGAGTTTTTACACAGCCAGAACCCCGGCTGTACAGCCTATGTAATTGGCGAGGCGGCACTTACTAAAGCGTTGTACGATAAAAGTATATATATGAACGACGTTAACCCAGACTATGTGGTTGTAGGTGAAACAAGAACATATAATTTTGAAAAACTTGAAAAGGCAATAGACCTTGTAAGAAAAGGTGCTAAACTAATCGGTGCAAACCCCGATGTTACAGGACCTACAGAACACGGCGTTATGCCTGCCACAGGCTCTTTAATTGCACCAATTGAAATTGCAACAGGCAAAAAGGCGTACTTTGTGGGAAAACCAAACCCACTTATGCTTCGTCACGGTCTTAATAAACTTGACTGCCACAGTAATCAGATTGCATTTATTGGTGACAGAATGGACACAGATATAATTGCAGGAATAGAATCAAACGTTGATACAGTTTTGGTATTAAGCGGTGTAACTGCATTGGAAGATATAAACAACTTCCCTTACAGACCGAAATATATTGCTAACGGTGTTGGAGACTTAATAAAAGGAGACTTATAATTATGGACATTTTTGACGTACTTGCATTAATCGGTGGTCTTTGTCTGTTCCTTTTCGGAATGGATATTATGGGCAGCGCTTTGGAACGACGTGCGGGTGGCGGTCTTCGTGCAATCCTTGGTAAACTTACAAATAATAAGTTTACGGGCTTTCTGACAGGTCTTGCAGTTACTGCTATTATACAAAGTTCTTCTGCGACAACAGTTATGGTTGTAGGTTTCGTTAACTCGGGCCTTATGACTTTAAAACAGTCAATAAGTATTATAATGGGCGCAAATATAGGTACAACAGTTACGGCGTGGTTGTTAAGTTTAGGCGGTATTTCAAGCGGAAATATGTTTGTTAAACTGTTAAAACCCACTTCTTTTACACCTGTTCTGGCACTTGTTGGTATTATATTGCTTATGTTTGGCAAAACAAGCAAGAAAAAAGACACTGCAACTATTCTTCTTGGTTTTGCAACTCTGATGTTTGGTATGGACGCAATGAGCGGCGCGGTATCAGGTCTTGCAGATGTACCCGCATTTCAGAATTTGTTTAT
Source organism: uncultured Clostridia bacterium (assembly GCA_937914775.1). Lineage (GTDB taxonomy): Bacteria > Bacillota > Clostridia > Monoglobales > Firm-18 > RGIG1864. The sequence continues at coordinate 1,683 of CALDNB010000138.1, read as the reverse complement.
AGCATTCAAAAACCCTGTTCTTGGACTTATTGTTGGTGCGGTGTTAACTGCCATTATTCAAAGTTCATCGGCATCTGTGGGTATCCTACAGGCACTTTCTGTAACAGGACAGGTTTCTTACGGTGCAGCAATCCCGATTATTATGGGACAAAATATAGGTACTTGCGTAACCGCCATTATTTCATCTTTTGGTGCTAATAAAAATGCAAAAAGGGCTGCAGTTGTGCATCTTGCATTTAACGTAGTTGGCTCTATCGTATGGCTTACAGTGTTCGGTTTAATTTCATATTTTTTAAAGCCTGTATTTTTAGACCAGGCGGCAGGTTTTTTGGGAATAGCGGTATGCCATTCGATATTTAATCTGTTATGTACAGCAGTTTTATTCCCTGCAAGTTCGCTTCTTGAAAAACTTGCAATAAGACTTGTTCCTGATACAGGCAAGGAGGATACTGTTGAGGTTATTGACGCACGATTACTTGCAACACCGTCAATTGGACTTGAGCATTGTAGGGAACTGGTAATAAAAATGGCTAATGAAGCGGTTGCAAGTTTCAAACAAAGTATGGAACTTGTTAAAAACTACGATGAAAAAGGTTGCGAACAAGTTAAAGAAAGCGAATCAAAAGTAGATAAATTAGAGGATATTTTAGGAACTTACCTTGTTAAATTAAGCAGATGTCAGTTGTCTGACGAAGAGGGTGCTGAAGTTTCGATGCTTTTAAAACTAATCGGTGATTTTGAAAGAATTTCCGACCATAGCGTAAACGTTGTAGAATCTGCAGAAGAACTTCACGAAAAGAAAATGGAGTTCTCCGATGAGGCAAAAGGAGAACTTGATATGCTGTTTAAGGCAACAAGTGAAATCCTTGATTTGTCAACACGTACTTTTGTGGATAATGACGCTGTAGCGGCACAAAGGGTTGAGCCTTTGGAAACAGTAATAGACACATTGAAATCCAGAATGAGAAATTCTCATATAGACAGACTTCAGGACGGCGGCTGCACTATTGAGGCAGGGTTTGTATGGTCAGACCTTATTACAAACATTGAAAGAACATCTGACCACTGTTCAAATATTGCTCTTTATGTAATCGATGCTGCGGCATACAACTTAAATGTTCACGAATCTGTAAGAATTATTAAAAAAGAGAGTCCTTATTTCCAGCAGGAATACGAAGCATATCTTAAAAAATACACCAAGCAGGTTTAAAAGAGGAGTATAATTATGAAAACAGATGCTGTTAATATTGAAACAGAAGTAAATATTCATCTGGAAAGCCGTAAGAAAAGCCGTATGTTTTTCCTGTTTTTGTGGCTTATGTATGCAGGGGTTTATATGACGAAAAATGCCTTTAACGGTGCTTTGGCAAGTATTGTTGCCGAAGGGATTCTTACAAAATCACAGACAGGATTTATTACTGCCATGTTTTATCTTGTTTATACACCTCTTCAGGTTGTGGGAGGGCTTGTATCAGATAAATACAGCCCCGAAAAAATCATTAAAATAGGGCTTTTGGGTGCCGCGGTTTCAAATGCGGTAATATATTTTAATCAGAATTATTATGTTATGCTTTTTGCATGGATGTTTAACGGAATGATTCAGTTTGGTATATGGCCATCGATTTTTAAGATAATATCTTCGCAACTTGTACGAAGCGACAGAAAACAAATGACATTTTATAT
>CALDNB010000137.1 GCA_937914775.1 uncultured Clostridia bacterium | reverse complement strand
TCAACCTCAGACAAAATCTCACCAATAGGGTCAGGCAACAATGCAACTTCACGGATTCCATCAGCCATACTTTTAATTCTGTCTTTGTTAAGCATAAGTCTGTCGCGCATAGCAGGTTTAATATTAGCGTTACTTAAGTCAATTTTATTCTGTTCAATAATGTAATCGCAGTTTTCCAAAAGGGCATATGCACGGCCTCCACAAAGGGATGCGCCTACCAGCAGATAGCCGCCGTCCGGGAACGGACGGGTTTCCAATCCAGCAAAAATACCTTTTTCTATTAATTCACTCATTTAGTTTCTCGTCCTTTAAAAAATGTACCAATTTTTTCACCGTCGGCTATTTTGTATAGTATCTCAGGGTCGCTGCCGTTAGTGATTATAACGTCAGTACCTGCTTCGTTTGCAACAGTTACGGCACTAAGTTTAGTCTTCATACCGCCTGTGCCTCTTTTTGTACCTGAACCACCTGCACAATCAAACAGTTCTTCTGTAACATTTTCAACGTATTCTATTAGTTTTGCATCTTTATTTATATGCGGGTCAGAGTCGTATAGACCGTCAATGTCAGTTAAAATCACAAGAGTATCTGCATTTATAAGTTTCGCAACATAAGCAGACAAAGTATCGTTGTCGCCAAATTCAATTTCGTATGTAGAAATGGTGTCGTTTTCATTAACAATTGGAACAACACCAAGATTAAGCAAAGTGTTAAATGTGTTTTTTGCATTTTCCTGTCTGTATTCGCCGTCTAAAACGTCTTTTGTAAGGAGGACTTGTGCAACAGACGTTCCGTATTCACCAAAAAACTTACTGTAAATCTTCATAAGTTCTACCTGACCGATTGCCGCTACCGCCTGTTTTTCGCTGGTAGTTTCAGGTCTTTCAGTCAGCCCCATTTTGCCTACGCCAACTCCTATAGCACCGCTTGAAACAAGGACAGGATTTATACCTTTGTTTTTTATATCAGAGAGTACACGGGACAAAACTTCAATTCGTCTTAAATTTATAAGCCCGGTATCGTAAGTAAGCGTTGAAGTACCTACTTTTATAACCATAGTTTTAATATTTTTCACTAATTTCACGCCCTTCTATTCTATTTTATCAATAAATCACTATAAGTCAAGTATTTTTTTGGCAATTTCCTTAAAAACAGGACTTGCAGAATCGCTTCCGTAACCGCCATTTTCCGCCAACACAACACATACATATTTCGGGTTTTCTGCAGGAAAATATCCCGCAAACCAGCCGTGAGTCATAGTTTGACCGTCTTTTGCCCATCCTGTCTCTGCAGTACCCGTCTTACCAACAGCGGTACTGTTATTGGGTTTTGCACTTACACCCGTACCGTACTCCACTGCCTCCAAAAGCATTTGCTTAATGTTTCTTGCTGTGTCAACAGAAATTATACGACCTGTATCAGTCGGCTGTATTTCCGTTGCATTTCCGTCATTACCAACAATTCCACCAATTAGCATTAATTGTTTTCTTATACCGTCATTTGCAATAGTGCACATCATATCTGCCACCTGCAAAGGTGTTGCTAAAATCTCCCCCTGACCTATAGAGACATTAGCAAGTCCCTGGTTTGACAAAACTTCAGTTGGTAAGTTTCCACGACTTTCATCAAAACTGTTAATTTTAAGGACTTGTTCTCCAAAACCAAAGTCCATTGCATATTTTTTTATGTTTTCATACCCGAGTTTTATTCCTAAATCGTAAAATAAACAGTTACAGGAATATGCCATTCCCTGATTAAACGTAATTAAACCGTGCCCTTCCTCTTTGTTACATAAAAAATCTCTGCCGTCAATATTGACTTTCCCTGTGCAATTATATAAATATTCATAAGAATAACTGGTTTGCAATGCAGCCGAGGCAGTAACAATTTTAAATATTGAGCCTAAATTATACTGTGAAGTTGCTCTGTTAATTAGTTCCCCGTTACCGCTATCAAAATACTGCTTTACATTGTCGTTGTCAAAATCAGGTCTTGACGCCATAGCGGATATGCCTCCTGTATTCGCGTCAACAACCACTACGGCACCTGTTAATTCATAATTATCCATTACTTCTTCTACAATTTTTTGTATGTGATAATTAACAGTAAGTTTAATACCGCTGTAGTCATTGCCTTTTTTTGCATAACTTACCGTTTTACCCTTTGCATCAGTTATTTCAAACAGATTTTGTTCTTGGTCAATGGATAGTTCCTTTAATATTCTTTTTGTTCCGTATGCACCGCCGTTCCAGTTGTATCCTAAAAGATGTGACATTAATGATGAATCACTTATTTCACGCATATCACAATCGTAAACGCACTTGTTTGCATAAGAATTTGACGTTTGTTGTGCAAACGCCTCTTTCTTTAGTTGCTCTCCGCCTAAAGTGATAAAAGACAACCTCAATATAAGAAGTAAAAAAACCGTTATAATACCGTAAGTTAATTTTTGTATTCTCATAATATTAATGTTGCCAAATTATATAAAATAATGTATAATATTACTAAATTTAAAAGAATGGAAACAGTTGTATGAAATCATTTATTATAAACGAAAATGACGCAAATCAAAGAGCAGACAAATTTTTGCACAAGTTCTTTAAATCAAAAATGTCGTCCTCTATGATTTACAAAAGTCTAAGAAAAAAAAGAATAAAAATAAATGGGAAACCTGCAAAACAAGATACTGTTCTTATGCCCGGCGATAAAATAGATATGTATATTAACGACAGTTTCTTTGAAACAGACAAAACTCCTTTTAATGTTATAAAGCACAATCTTGATATTATTTTTGAAGACGAAAATATAATTCTGATTAATAAACAGCAAGGTGTTGTAGTTCATGATGACGATAATGGCAGCGTAAATACACTTATCGCCCAACTCAAGAGTTATCTGATTGAAAAAGGCGAATATAATCCTGAAAACGAAAACAGTTTTGCTCCCTCTCTTTGCAACAGAATTGACAGAAATACTTCAGGAATTGTAATAGGTGCAAAAAATGCAAACGCATTAAGAGAAATGAACGAAATTATTAAAAACAGAAACGTCACAAAAATATATCTTGCTGTAGCACAAGGCGTTTTTAATAAAAAGTCAGACACCCTTACCGCATACCTTTTTAAAGACAGTAAAACAAATAAAGTTTTTGTAACAGACTTCCCCCAAAAAGGTAGCAGTAAAATAATTACCAAATACAAAGTAGTCAGACAAAATCAGGACAACGCATTAGTCGAAGTAGAACTTGTAACAGGAAAAACACACCAGATAAGGGCTCATTTTGCACATATAAACCACCCGCTTGTGGGAGACGGAAAATACGGCAAAATTGATAAAAACCATAAATATCAGATGCTTCATTCCTATAAACTGATTTTCGGTGAAATAAATTCGCCAACACTCAGTTACTTGTCAAACAAGGAATTTATTGCAAAACCTGATAAAGGGTTTGAACGAGAATAGCGAAGAGTGAAGATGTAATAAGTAAAAATCCGCACACTATCGTGTACGGATTTTTGGCACCCCCGACCGGAGTCGAACCGATGACTAACCCTTAGGAGGGGCTTGTAATATCCACTTTACTACGGAGGCATATACATAATTTTACATTGATTTTATTTCAATGTCAAGACCGGAGATGATTTTTATAAAAACAGTATTAACCGCCATTAACTCAAAATTCACCCATTCTTCTCTGGCACTGATGTACCTTAAAAAGTACAATAATAGTGCCGATATATCAACTTGTGAGTTTTCAATTAATGACAATCCATATAATATTTATCAAAATCTTTCAAAATATGATGCAAATGTATATGGGTTTTCCTGCTATATCTGGAATATCGAAATCACTTTAAAAGTTGCAGAAATGATTAAAAAAGCCAACCCCCAGTGTACTGTGTTTTTGGGTGGACCAGAAGCATCATACAATTATGAACAACTGCTAAAAAACAGTTATATTGATTACGTGTTCATTGGCGAAGGCGAAGAAACATTAAGACAGTTTTTAAATAACATCCCGCCGGAAGAAATAAGCGGTATTGCCTCAAAAGATTTTGCAAATCATTATAATCCTCCCCTTGATTTGTCCCTGATTCCTCTGCCATATAACAAAGAGGACTTAAAACAGTTGAAAAATAAAATTATATATTTTGAAACTTCAAGGGGTTGCCCTTTTAACTGTTCATATTGCCTGTCATCAGCAATGCATAATGTACGGTATTTCCCTATGGACTATGTTAAAGAAGGTTTTGACCTGTTCTTTGAAAATAATGTTCCGTTGGTTAAACTTATCGACAGAACTTTTAACTCGGACAAAAAACGTGCAGTAGAAATAATTAAATATATAATTGAGAACTCAAAAAATACAAGCGTTCATTTCGAAGTTGCACCGCACATTTTAGACGACGAAATAATAGAACTTTTAAACAGCGCACCAAAAGGTATGTTTCAACTTGAAATGGGAATTCAGTCAATAAATGAAACCACCTTAAAAGCAATTAACCGAAAAACAAATTTATCTGTTATTAAAGAAAATATCGGCAAAATATCCCCCGTTATTCATATACACCTTGACCTTATTGCAGGACTGCCCTATGAAGATTTTGAAAG
>CALDNB010000136.1 GCA_937914775.1 uncultured Clostridia bacterium | reverse complement strand
TACCAATTGAGCTACACCAGCGTTTTTGCTTGATTATTGTAACATACAAATTACAACTTGTCAAGTACTTTTTTATATTTTTTAAACATCATGCAATATGGTCGGGGTTACAGGATTTGAACCTGTGGCCCCCTGGTCCCAAACCAAGTGCGCTACCAAACTGCGCTAAACCCCGAAACAGAAAGCAAGAATTATCATACACTATTATTATATCAGTTTCAACTTTTGTTTTTTATGATTTTCTAAAAATAAATGATTATTTCTCCTTATTTCGCTATTTTTCTCGTTTTTTCTCTATTTTATAAATTTTATTCCGTCAAAAATAGTAAATGTCATTACTACGAACCCGAGATAACCAAATACCGAATAAACATACATTACCAGTTGTTTAAAACCTGCGGTACACATAAGCACTGACAAGGCAACCAAAAATGTCATTGTTACCCATCTGGTTATCCTTACATTATTTATTACTCCAGTCCCGCTTGACACCGCTGTTGTAATTACAGCAAAAAGCAAAACAACGCAGTAAAGCATTTTAAATTTTACGCTTACAGCGTCAAGCATAGGTATTTCCCCAAGGGGATAAGGGGAATTCTTTAAAATCATAAAAATACACAAAGCGGTTACAAGCAAAGTTAAGCCGCCTGTCAGTGACGCCAGTACCGCAGTTGTTTTGTTTTTGACCAGACCTGATACAGAAGTCAGCACTGCAACAAGGCTTATTGTGTTATAACTTACATACACCATCGAAGACACAGGTGCATTATTGAATATTTTGTCCGCTTTAAACACCGGTCTTATGTTATCACACAGAAAAATAAAAACAATAACAACTATTATTATTGGTGTTAAAAATTTATTTATACCTATTACTCCTTGTTCTCCTTTTATAAAACACAATATGCAAACAACGTTCATAAGGACAACACCAAACCAGAAAGGCATTTTAAATTGTTCTGCAAACAATTGTCCGATTGCTGCAACCATAATTCCGTAAGAAGCACACATAAACAAAACGGAAAGAAGATTATATCCCCTTTTAAACCAGTGGGGAAATCCCACGTCAAAATACCGAGAAACATTGTTTGCTCTTGTGACTGAAATTTTGCAAAGAACACAAGTTGAAAGCAAAGTAAAAAACAAGGTAGCAATAAAAATGCCGAAAACACCGTAATTTCCGTATTTTACAAAAAACTGCATAATCTCCTGTCCTGATGCAAAACCGGCGCCTATTACAGTTCCTACAAAAACAAAGGCAATTTTCCAAAAGTTTTGCGTAAAAATACCCCCTGACACTTGACAATTTGAGTTTTTACATTATAATATATTATATTAAATGTTGGAGGTATATTATGATTAACACAGACAAAACTATGGAGAAAATTGTTGCACTATGTAAGGGCAGGGGCTTTGTGTATCCCGGTTCTGAAATATACGGCGGACTTGCAAACACATGGGATTACGGTCCATTGGGCGTCGAACTAAAAAACAATGTTAAAAAAGCATGGTGGAAAAAATTTGTTCAGGAATCAAAATATAATGTAGGTCTTGATGCTGCAATACTTATGAATCCAACAACATGGGTTGCATCAGGTCATGTCGGCGGTTTTTCAGACCCTCTTATGGACTGTAAAGAATGCAAAACCCGTCACAGAGCAGACAAACTTATTGAGGATTTTGACGGTACAGTTGCAGACGGCTGGACAAACGACCAGATGGCAAAATACATAGAAGAAAAACAGATTCCGTGCCCTGACTGCGGAAAGAGAAACTTCACAGATATAAGAAAATTCAATCTTATGTTCAAAACTTTCCAGGGTGTTACAGAAGACGCTAAAAACGAATTGTTCCTGCGTCCCGAAACAGCACAGGGTAT
>CALDNB010000135.1 GCA_937914775.1 uncultured Clostridia bacterium | reverse complement strand
ATCCGTTCCAGATGTTTTTAACTATATCCGAAAAGACAGACATAGCAAATACCACTACCAGCAAAAGTCAACTTTACCGTCAGTTGTATGAAGCCTTTGGAGACGAAATATTAAACGAACTGACAGAAGATTTCATAAGAAACAATAAAGACACTAAACTTCCTGATTTCATCCTGCAAACCAAACCTGCAGATTTTAAAAACAGATGTCGTGACTACCTTGCGCAAAACAACATCACCGACTTTAAAAATATAAGAATTGAGGCAGTTAACAACAAAGTCTATTTTATGGACTACAGTAAAAATCAGTTTAAAGATTTAACTGACAATCATATATTCCTCCTGTGTTAAATATCATATATCACAGGGGGATTTTTTATGAAATCAATATTTATAGATGTAAAATCATTAATTTGTCTTTTTTACGCAATCCTTGCGGCAGTTATCATACCATACGGTACAAATGTTATAATCCCAACCGCAACATCACCAAGACCGCTGCCAATTTACTGTGTAGAAAAAGCAGAAAAAGAAATAGCAGTTACCTTTGACAGCGCCTGGGGAAATGAAGATTTGGAAGAAATACTTAACGTACTAAAACAATACGATTGCAAAGCAACCTTTTTTGTAGTTGGTGATTTTATAGACAGGTATCCCGAAAGCGTCAAAGCGATGGCTGATAACGGACACGAAGTGGCAAACCATTCTGATAATCACGCCCACTACAGTAAACTTTCAAAAGAAGAAATGATTTCCGATATGGATAAATGTGATGAAAAAATAAAAAGAATCACCGGCAGAGATAATAAACTGTTCAGACCGCCGTACGGGGAATACAATGACCTTTCCGTTACCACCTGCGAAGAAACAGGCAGATACAGCATCCAGTGGGATGTTGACTCCCTTGACTGGAAAGGACTAACCCCCGACGAAATGGAGCAAAGAATATTAAAGAAAGTAAATAACGGCTCAATTATACTTTTACACAACGGCGCAAAACATACGGCAAAAGCATTACCGCAAATACTTAATTCACTAAAAAATCAAGGATATACTTTCAAAACGGTTTCAGAACTAATATATAAAGATAATTATACAATTGACCATACAGGAAAACAAATAAGCAACTGAAAACTCAGTTGCTTATTTCTTAAATCTTTACACTTTTTAAGAACTCTTTTAATCTGTCACTTTTTGTATTATCAAAAATTTCTTCAGGAGTACCTTCTTCCACTATTACTCCGCCGTCCATAAATATAATTCGGTCGGACACATTTCTTGCAAATGTCATTTCGTGAGTAACAATAATCATTGTCATATTGCCGTCTGCAAGGGATTTAATAACTTTTAATACCTCGTTTGTAATTTCGGGGTCAAGTGCAGATGTAGGCTCATCAAAAAGCATAATTTTAGGATTTAGCGCAAGTGCTCTTGAAATAGCAACTCTTTGCTTTTGTCCGCCCGACAATTCACAAGGATAATTGTAAAGTTTATCGGATAAACCGACCTGACCAATTACCTTTTTAGCATTTTCTTCAATTTCGGCATAAATCTGTTTTTTATTTTTCTTAAAATCGGGACGTTCTTTAGCAAGTAGTTTTGGTGCAAGCATTACATTTTCCAGTACATTGTACTGTGGAAATAAATTAAACTGCTGAAAAACCATACCAAAATTAAGTTGTGCCTGTCTTATCTCTCCTGCAGATTTTTTTTCAGCATCAGAAGCATCAAACACAATATTTCCATCTACTAATATCTGTCCCTGGTCAGCACGTTCCAAAAAATTAATACATCTTAAAAGAGTGGTTTTACCACTACCGGAAGAGCCCAAAATTGAAACTACTTCTCCTTTTTCCATAGAAAAACTAACGTCATTTAAAACTTCGGTGCTACCGAAACTTTTTGCCATATTTCTGACTTCAAGAATAGCCATTTTACACCCCTCCTAATCCTTGTAATAATCAAGTTTCTTTTCAATGTATGATAAAATCATTGAAAGAACTGCAGTAAATACCAGGAAGTATATGCCTGTTGCAAAAAGTGGCCATATTATACCTCTGCTTGCAAATCTGTATGCGTTTTGCATAATTTCAGTTACGCCAATAACACGTGCCAATGCCGTATCTTTAACAAGAGTAATTACTTCATTGCCCATAGGCGGAGCAATTCTCTTTACAACCTGGAACAGCACAATTTTAAAGAATATCTGTACTTTTGTAAGTCCGAGAACCTGTCCTGCCTCGTATTGTCCTTTTTGAATACTTTCAATACCGCCTCTGTAGATTTCAGAAAAATACGCTGCATAATTAATTACAAATGCAATCAAAGCGGCAGTGTCTCTGCTTTGAAAAGGTGTATCAAAAAGTAAACCGGGTACATAAAGTGCAACAAATAATTGAAGCATAAGCGGTGTACCTCTGATTACCCACACCAGCAAATTAACCAACCATTTCAGAGGTTTGAACTTGCTCATGGAGCCAAAGGCTAATATTAGT
>CALDNB010000134.1 GCA_937914775.1 uncultured Clostridia bacterium | reverse complement strand
TTCCCGTTTTTTCGGGCATTGAATCCGTTCAGCCGGTGCAGATGCTCGCAAAGGTTGAGGGTCTGAGTGAGCCCGACCCGATAATCGTCAACGAATCAGGCTCAAGTACACTGTGATGAGGTGAAAAACTATGGCAACTCCCGTTATCCCCGATTATATTACAGTCCACCTCGGACCGCCCAATTCAAACGCCAGAAACGTGCGTGTTCCGTTCACCGAATACATCAAGAACGTTGCTTCAAGCGAAATTTATCCCACCTGGGACGAGTCTGCAATTTACGCCAACATTTATGCACAGATTACCTTTGCGCTAAACAGAATTTACACCGAGTTTTATCCCGCACAAGGATACAATTTCAACATTACAAATAACACTGCTTACGACCAGAAATTTATTTACGGGCGTAACATTTTTGACAACATAGACCGCATAGTTGACAATATTTTTAACGACTACATAAGGCGGCAGGGCACATTAGAACCAATTGCCGCCAAGTACTGCAACGGTACAACGGTTACCTGCGAGGGGTTGTCACAGTGGGGAAGCCAGTACCTTGCCCAGCAGGGGTTCGACTCCTTTGAAATACTGCAAAACTATTACGGCACGGACATTGAACTGGTAGTAGATGCACCGGTACGGGAACTGGTTTCCTCTTACCCGGGTACGCCTCTGCGTTTTGGTGACAGCGGAGAGTTTGTACGGATTATACAGGTGTCACTTAACTTAATCAGTCAGGACTATCCTGCTATACCGAAAATTCCACAGACAGACGGAATTTTCGGCACCGCAACGCAAAACGCGGTAACTGCATTTCAGCGAATATTTAATTTAACTCCTGACGGCATTGTGGGGAAAGCCACCTGGTACAGAATAGTATATCTTTACACGGGACTGTTAAGGTTATCGGAACTGGACAGCGAAGGACAACGACTGTACGGGCGTACCCTTGAATATCCTGATGCCATATCATTTGGCAACAGAGGGGAAAAGGTATTTACTCTGCAGTATTTGCTGGCGGTGGTATCACTTTTTTATCCGCAAATTCCTGCGGTAGAGCAGGACGGTGTGTTTGGTGAGCAGACATTAGAAGCGGTTAAAGCGTTCCAGAGGGAGGCGCGTTTGCCCGAAGACGGCATAGTAGGTGCAATAACGTGGAACAGATTATACGACACATACAAGGGGATAGTTGACTCTACGGCGTCTGAAAGCGACAATTTTGGACCGATTCTGTACCCCTACAACGGAACACCGCTAAGGTTAGGATCAAGGGGTAATGATGTACGACTTTTACAGGTGTATATAAACCAGTTTGCACGAAACTACAGCAGTGTGGAGTTAATTCCCATAACAGGGGTGTTTTCAGAGGTGACAGCAAGAGGTGTACGTCAGGTACAGGCCGTGTTGGGTTTGCCTGTTGACGGGGTTGTAGGAGAACAGACCTGGAACGGCATAGTGTCACGTCTGCGTGAAATTAATTCACAGACCAACACTCGTACAAGTCAGCACAGCGGAGTTAATTTATCAAGAAATATGGCGGACGAAGGGGGGGTGGAAAATGAGACGAGATAATGAAATAAACAAGCCAATTAGGAATCTTCAACGGGCACTGAGGAGGTTGTCTTACGAACATGACAGTATTCCCAATGTAGTTCCTGACGGCATCTTCGGTGAGGACACAGAAAACGCGGTAAAAGCCTTTCAGACACAGTTTAATTTGCCCAACACAGGCGTAGTAAATCAAACAACCTGGGACAAAATAATTGAGGAGTACGAGAACGTACTTAACAAATACACTGAGGGAAGAACTTTAGCGGTATTTCCGTCTCCGTTTTTTGTGATAGAACTTGACGACGAAAATGAAATTGTTTTAATAGTTCAGGCGGCAATAGCAGGGTTAAGCAACAGATACAATAATTTTGAAAGGGCAGAAATAACAGGCAAGTACGGTCAGAAAGATATGGACAATATAAAAACCCTGCAGCAGATTTCAGGGTTACCCCAGACGGGAATAGTGGATAAAAACACCTGGGACGCGTTGGCACAGGTCTTTGAGTCTGACATATCAAAAAGCAGAACAAATCCATTTGACGGTGACAGCGAAAATATAATTGCCCGTGATCTGGTTTTGTATGCTCCTTATAATAACGATGATTTAAGGTTATAGAAAAAGAAATCCGTAAACTAGTGTTTACGGATTTTTTATATTATTAACTTTTTCCTTATTACTTTCCAAAAAACCTCGTTTTTAGTGAATAGGGAATAGTGAACAGGCAAAAAGAAAA
>CALDNB010000133.1 GCA_937914775.1 uncultured Clostridia bacterium | reverse complement strand
CGCTGTGTTCCTGCCTCGGGAGCAAAAGTCAGTCCCGCTTTCTTTATTTTTTCCATTATTGAAAGGGAAAAATTATCAATACGAAGTGAGGGCAGGGATAAATTTACGTGCTTTGGTTTTGTCATCTGGAGAAGTCCGTTGAAGGTTTCCCCAAGTCCTTTGTAGTCCGAGGTTGAAAGTGATGTAAGTGACATTTCCTCGTAACCTGTGTTTTTTATAAGTTTTTCTGCAAGTTCCAAAAGTCTTTTCGGACTTTTTTCTCTTACGGGGCGGTATATCATTCCCGCCTGACAGAAACGGCAACCTCTTGTGCACCCTCTGAACACTTCAAGCATAATTCTGTCGTGGACTATGTCAATGTTTGGTACTATAAAGTTTTCGGGATAGTAGGCATTGTCCATATCAAGAATTACTCTTTTTGTAATGGTATCTTTTGCGTTTTCTTCATTCTTTTCTATGCTTTTTATTGTTCCGTCGCAGTTGTAAGTTACGTCGTAAAACATAGGAACGTATATGCCGTCAAGTTTTGCAATTTCCCTGTAAAATTCTATTTTTTTCTGTCCGCTTTTTTTCCACTCGGCATATACGGTCATTACTTCGTCAATTATTTCTTCGCCCTCGCCCATCATAAAAAAGTCAACAATTTCAGCAAGAGGCTCAGGGTTTGATGCACAGGGTCCTCCTGCACAGATAATGGGGTCAGTTTCCCCACGCTCTTTTGAAGTTAAGGGGATGTTACCCAAATCAAGCATATTTAAAACATTGGTGAAACTCATTTCGTACTGCAAAGTAAAGCCCACAAAGTCAAACTGATTAAGGGGAGTTTTTGTTTCCAGAGAAAACAGAGGAACATTATGTTTTCTCATTTGCTGTTCCATATCTACCCAGGGTGCAAAAACCCTTTCGCAGTAGGTATCGGGTCTGTTGTTAAGTACGCCGTACAGTATTTTCATTCCAAGGTGGCTCATACCCACTTCGTAGGTGTCGGGGAAGCAGAAAGCAAAACGGATGTCAATTTTGTCAACGTCTTTTTCAACTATGCCCCACTCACCCCCTGTGTAACGTCCGGGGTGTTCCACATTGTTTAAAAGTATATTTAAATCAGTCATAAACTCAAATCCTTTCACAGTGAATTATACACTAAAATTAACCTTTTGGCAACATATTTTAAAGACTTGTCTCATAATTATAGTATGAAAGGCGTGATAGTATGAGAAAAACCAAAAAACCTAAAAGTAAATTTAGAGCAAAGTTGATTAATCAAAGTATTATATGTGTTGTGCTGATTATTGCCGTAATGTGCATAAATTCTGTTAATAAAAACCCTACAAACGTGTTTATAAGTAACGTTAAATACAATCTTCATACCTCTATCGACTACCAGAAAACATGGGACAGTATTAAGGAAAAAGTTACGGCACTATTTAACGAAAGGACTGAAACTGATGACAAAACAAAAACTGCTTCGTCCGATAACACTATGGAAACACCTTGAAATACATATTTCGGCAGTACTGCTTTTTTGTCTGTCCTTAGTTCTTGATTTTGCAGATGAAATTCTTGTAACTTACGGAGTGGTGTTAATCCACGAATTTGCTCACTTTTTTACTGCACGTTATCTTGGTGTGGAAACGGACAAGTTTGAAATTCTGCCTTTTGGTGTTACTATGAAATTAAAAAACAGTACCCTTAATTCTCCCGACGATGAGTTTAAAATTGCTCTGGCAGGTCCGTTATCCAATGTGGCAATGGCTGTTGTTTTTCTTATTATGTATAGAAAAACGGGCAGTAACAACGACTTTTTACTGTATATTGTTGCGGTAAACTGCGGTATTTTTGTTATGAACATTTTCCCTGCTCTGCCTTTGGACGGCGGACGTATGCTTAAGTGCTTCCTTACAAAGGAATACGGATATATTAAGGCATACAACTTAACTATGCTGATAACAAAAATTACCGCAGTTGTTCTTTCGCTTCTTGGGTTTTTTGTGGTCTGGATTACAAAATTTAATTTTTCGGTTTTACTGATAGGTGCTTTTTTAATTGCCAATACATTAAGCGAACAACGGGGCAAAAGTATGATATTAATGCGCGAAATTCTTTACAGCCGTCAAAAACTGGCGGAGATTGGTGCAAAAAACAGCGGTCTTATTACCATTATGGCAGATTCTCCTGCACGAAAAGCACTGAAAATTCTTACTTACAACAAGTATTATAACATCAATGTTGTGGATGAAGATATGAATATAATAGGCACCGTTACAGAAACAAAACTTATTGAAAAACTAATTGATAAAGGAATAAGGATAGATGCAAAGGCACTGTTGTAAAAACAGTGCCTTTCTATTATTGCAAATTGATATTTTCTGTGTTATAATAAAAGAGGAGTTTTTTACAGCAATGTTCAAAATATCGGAGACAATGAGACCGTTTTGTTTCCTTGAAGCGGTTGTCCGCAACCGCGTCGATATGAATTCTTTTCAAGAATTCTCGATATGTGCTTCGCACTCGATATGCCTTACGGCTCGATGTGTTGCCCTCAGGCAACGATGATTTATATGATTATACAGAGGAGAGAAGTATGAGAAAGTTTATATGTCTGTTACTTATGGTATTAATAATACTTCCTATGGGGGTATATGCACAGCCTGAAGTGAGAGCCGACTCTTACATAGTGGCTTTAATGGACGGTGAGCAGATAATTATGGAGAACAATCCCGACGAAAAGGTTTCGCCGTCAGGGTTTACCAAGATATTTACTGCCCTTGTGGCATACGGATTAAAAGACATTAACGAAACAGTTACAGTTTCGGAGGAAATTACAGATTACGTTAACAGACTTGACATAACGGTAAATTTAAAACCGGGAGAAACTTTATCTCTATATGATTTATTAGGTGCGGCTGTTGTAGCGTCGGCAAACGATGCGGCGTACCAGATTGCCTTTACCTGCAGCGGCAGTGTTGATGCCTTTGTAGAGGCAATGAACAACAAGGCAAAAGAACTGGGAATGAACAATACTCACTTTACAAACCCGACGGGAGTGTATGACGAAAACCAGTACACAACTCCCCGCGATATGCTTATAATGTATAAGACCTTTTGTAAGACGGACAGTTTAAATCAGTTGGTAAGGTGCCAGAACTGGGAAATCGCACCTACTAACCTTTCCAAAAAAAGAACATTATGGACTAACAACCACATGCGAAGCGGATACTATGATTTAAAGTACTATTATCCAAACTGCATAAGCGGTAAAATAAGTTCATCCTCCGAGGGCGGTTATTCTGCAATTGAATGTGCGGCAAAGGGTGAAATGAACGTAGTTGCGGTGGTATTTAATTCTCAGTACGACCAAAACGTAAACTATTCTTTGGTTGATTGCACAAACATATTTGACTACGTTTTTGAAAACTACAAATCGGTAACAGCAGTTAAAGAAAACCAGTTGGTATGCGAGGCAAAGGTTAAAAATTCATCTTCCGTCAAGCACACGCTGGTAAATACAAAGTCTAGGCTTAAAGGTATTATAAAAAACACCGACAGTACAGACAAAATCCTGTGCGAAGTTGATATGCCCGAATACATAAGCGCACCTCTTAAGAAAGGCGACGTAGTGGGGAAGGCGAATTACATATACAACGGTATGACGTTAGGCAGTGTTGATTTGGTAGTTGGTCAGGATATAGGTTTTAACGTAATTAAATATATCGGTAACGGTATTTTATGGTTTTTCGGATTAAAGGCGGTCAAGGCAGTAATTGCGGTAATAGTAATTCTATTTTTAATTATTGCAGGATTTATTGTTTACAGTCTTAAAGTACAGGAAGAAAAGAAAAGGCGGAAAAAGAGGAGGGACAACAGATGGTAAGTTCATTTCAACAGGTAATAAGCGCATTTAAGTTTATTCGTATTCAGGACTACATTGACATTTTAATAGTTGCTTATGTTATTTACAAAGGTATTAAAATGATAAGAGACACAAGGGCAGTACAGTTAATTAAAGGTATTATTATGCTTTTAGTTGCCCTGCAGTTAAGTTCCTGGTTTGGGCTTCATATGATTAATTACATTTTGCTTAACACCGTTCAGGTGGGGGTAATTGCAATTATTATTGTGTTTCAGCCTGAACTTCGTAACGCTCTTGAAAAGATAGGACGAAGCAGATTCAGTTCATTATTTACGGGGGTTGATGAAAACGCACCCGAGAGAATTGAGCAAACTGCAAAAGCCATTTGCGATGCGGCAGAAAGTATGTCAAACAACCATGTAGGGGCACTTATTGTATGTGAGCGTGAAACTAAAATCGGGGACATTATAAGAACAGGTGTTACCATTGATTCTGCAATAAGCGCAGAACTTTTAGTTAATATTTTTGTGCCCAACACACCTCTTCACGACGGCGCGGTAGTGGTAAGACAAAACAGAATAGTTGCGGCGTCCTGTTTTTTACCTCTTACACAGAATGACGATTTAAGCACAGAACTTGGAACAAGACACCGTGCGGCACTTGGTATATCAGAGGCCTCTGACGCGGTGGTAGTTGTTGTGTCAGAAGAAACAGGCAAGATTTCATTGGCACTTGACGGTTCATTAACAAGAAATCTTACTTCTGCATCTCTGCAAAAAGCACTTGTTAAAGTGCTTATGGCTGACAGTGCAAAAGAAAAACGCAACAGATTAAAGTTTTGGAAGGGGCTGAAAAAATGAAAAAGTTTTTTACTACAGATATTTCCACCAAAATTTTGTCTTTAGTAATTGCAGTATTTTTATGGGTGTACCTTGTTGTACTTTTAAATCCGCAGATAGAAACTACAATTACAAACATACCAATCACTTTTAAAGACCAGGCAAATTTAACCAGAAACGGTTTTGTTATAACAAACGACACTGTAGATACAGTTACTCTTAAACTTCGCGGTTCAAGAAATATGCTTTCAAATGTTAACAAAAACAACATTTCTGCTTATGTTGATTTGTCAGGCTGTTCAGGGCAGAACACATATACTTTGCCTGTACACATTACACTTCCTCACGATGAGTTGTCTATTGTCGACAAAAGTCCGTACAACATCAATGTTGAGGTGGATAAGGTATCAACCTACAGATTTGGTATAGAAATTGTCCCTGAGGGTGAACTTAAAAAAGACTATGTAATAGATACATTAGAGGGAGATGTGAGCGAAGTTCTGGTGAAAGGTCCGTCGGAACTTGTGAGCAGTATTAAAAAAGCGGTGGTTACTGTTGATGTGTCAGGTACAGATGCTGATTTTACCAAAGAGGCTGAAGTTACTCTTTATAACACACAGAACGAAAAAGTTGTAAGCCATCTTATTTCTATAGATAAACCTAAAGTAATAATAACAGGTACTGTGCTTTCCCAAAAGACGTTTCCTGTGACTTTCGAGCAGGTATCAGTACCTGAGGGGTATGAGATAACCGATGTTTCTCCTGCTGAAATTACGTTAAAAGGTAAGAAAGACGTCTTATCGGAAATATCAGAATTACCTCTTAAAAATTACTTTTTTAATACCGATGAATTACAGGCGGAAATAGAAATATTGTACCCTGAAGACGTTGAAATCAATGTGGAAACAGTACAAGTTACAATAAAAGAAATAATTACAGAGGAACAACCGGAAACAGATGAAGAAGATAATCAGTAATATAGTGCTTCCTGTCCACTGCACCAATGATGATGCGGTGGAGTATGCGTTAAAAGAATCAAATATTGATAAAAATATTATTACTTCTGCCCGTGTGGTAAAACGCTCTGTTGATGCAAGGCGGGGTAGTGTCAGCCTTGTGTACGCAGTAGAAATAGAGTATCTGCCAATTGAGGAAGAAAAAGATGAACTTGTGTTCGGCACACAAAAACTACAGGGTGATATTGTAATTGTAGGTGCAGGTCCCGCAGGACTTTTTACCGCATATACTTTGACTAAAAACGGCTATAAATGTATATTGATTGAGCGTGGACAAAGCGTGTATGAACGTTCAAAATCTGTTGACGGTTTTTACAAAAGCGGTAACCTTAATGTAAATTCAAACGTTCAGTTCGGTGAGGGCGGTGCAGGTACTTTTTCAGACGGAAAACTTACTACCCGTGTAGGTGACATTCGCAGTAAAACCGTTCTTGAAACCTTTGTGGAACACGGTGCAAAAGAAGAAATCCTGTATGCAGGTAAACCTCATATCGGTACTGATATGTTAAAAGACATTGTTGCAAATATGAGGAAAGAAATAATTAAAAACGGCGGTAAAGTGCTTTTTGATACCATTGTTTCTGATGTTGTAATAAAGAATAATAAAGTATATTCCGTAATTACGGATAAAGGGGAATTCCCTGCGGAAAAAGTGGTACTTGCTATTGGTCACTCTGCACGTGACACTTACGAAATGCTTTACAAAAAAGGTGTGGCAATGGAAGCAAAAGCCTTTGCTATGGGTTACAGAATAGAACACAAAAGAGAATTTATAGACCACAGCCAGTACGGGAAATATGCAGGTCACAAAAACCTTGGCGCCGCAGACTACAGGCTTACTTACAACGGAAAAGACAGAAGTTGTTTTTCCTTTTGTATGTGCCCTGGCGGCTTTGTTGTAGCCGCAACAAGCGAAAACGGCGGAATTACAGTTAACGGAATGAGTGAAAACAGCCGTGACGGTGAAAATTCCAACAGCGCAATAGTTGCACAGGTAACACCAAATGATTACGAGGGCGTTTTAGGCGGTATAGAGTTGCAACGGAAGTATGAAAGACTGGCGTACAGTGTAACAAATTCTTTTGTTGCGCCAATACAGAACACCTCTGATTTTATAAACGGCACAGTTTCTAAAAAGTTAAATGGCGTTGTTCCGTCATATCCTTTAGGGTACCAGTTTGCGGACCTCTCTGCTCTTATGCCTGAGGGTGCAGTCAGAACTTTAAAGGAAGGACTTAAAAGTTTTGACAGACGGATTAAGAATTTCACCACCCAGTCGGTGTTAACGGGGGTAGAGACAAGAACTTCTGCGCCCCTTAGGATTTTACGCAATGAGCAGATGGAAAGTATAAACGTGGGCGGATTAATGCCAATCGGTGAAGGTGCAGGATATGCAGGTGGCATTATGAGTGCGGCAATAGACGGAATTAAAGCCGCAGAAAGGATAATGAGCGTATATGACAGAAATTAGCGGAAAAACTATTACAGAGGTAGTAAGTAAACTTTGTATAGATGCAAACTACTATATAGGAAACGATGTTGAAAACGCTTTAAAATGCGGTTATGAAACCGAAACAAAGCCTCTTGCAAAAGAGGTTTTAGGAA
>CALDNB010000132.1 GCA_937914775.1 uncultured Clostridia bacterium | reverse complement strand
AAGACGCCATTTGCCGTTTTCTTTTACAACAATCGGACCGTTGTGAATTAAAATGTTTCTGTCTTTAGTGTCAAAAGGCAAAACATTGTTTTCATCAAATATATATTTCTGTAACCTTGAACGGCAAGTAAAACACTCACCGCTGATATAAACAGTATCACCTAATTTTAGTTTTTTAACATCCTCATCTTTCAATGGTGAAGTTAAATGATATTCAGCCATAATAACCCTCCTATCTGTCTCCAAACCAGTTTGGACTAATCATTTTAGTAACTACGCCATTTGCATCAATTCGTGATGATGCACGTCTGGCAACCATGCAGTTAGTACTTGTAGCACAAGCAATACCTGCAATATGGGTGTAAGCATATTCAACATTTACTGCAAGAACAGATGTTTTTCCTCCTGCACCCAAAATTCCTATTCCAAGACTGTTTAACGCTTCATACAAATCTTCTTCAATTTTTGCAAACATAGGGTCAGGATGTCTTGAGCCTACAGTTCTTAAACATGCAGCCTCTTTTGCAAGATTTGCTGCAACATTGGCAGTGCCGCCGATACCTATCCCAAGAACAGATGGCGGACAAACCGCACCTGCACGGGCAGAAGCAACAAAACTGTCAATGACAAATTTTTCTATACCTTTAATTCCGTCTGCAAAAGCAACAATTCTGTGTCTTGTTCCGCCAAAGCACTCACTTCCGCCACCTTTTGCTGCATACGAAATTTCTATACCGTCACCGTCAACAAATTGATATGTAAAGTCAGGAATATTCATACCGATATTGTTTCCGGGGTCGTAACCTGTTAAAGGGTGCTTCATAGTTGCTCTTAAATAACCTAATTCCGTTGCTTTTGCAACTGCCCATCTTGCGGCATTTTCTAGTTCTACAAAACCGCCCTCCAACCGACAGTTATTACCAACCTTAAAATAGAAAATAGGCCAACCTGTATCTACACACAATGGATTTTCTCTTACTTTAGACATATCCATACTTTTAAGTGTTGCTTCAAGTCCTTTTCTGGCGTCGGGATTATCCTCTCTTTCAATCGCCTTGATAAACGCATCTTTTACGTCGGGAGATATTTCCGTTGCACCACGCTTAATTGTTTCAAATAGTGCCTGTTCATATATATCTGTTTTAATCACCTAAAACCACCTCGATATTTCCGTTTTTAATTTCAAGTTTAGTGCCGAATTGAAGGTTACGGTCACAAAGATAATCATAAATTATTTTTGTTTCTTCGCTGTCAGCAACACTGGGGAAGCCAGTGTTCATATCAAGTTTAATTGGATTTAACACCAACTTGGTTAACTGCAGTAGTAACAACAAAGTCTAAGCTTTCTGCAAGTTTACTTTGAGTAACGTCATGTTGATATTGGCCAACACCAATTGATTTA
>CALDNB010000131.1 GCA_937914775.1 uncultured Clostridia bacterium | reverse complement strand
CAAGCTCAGTTGCCGCATCTACCGCCACATTGCTGCCCGCTATGATAAGCACTAAACCTATAACCACCAGCAATACCGCCTTCGGAATAGAGATATCTTTAGGGGTATCTTCTGCTGTATTTTCTACGCCTGCCTCAGGCTGTTTCTTTGCATCGGAGGATTTTACATATACAAAATTACCTCTTTGTATTGCAGAAACAGGTACGGTAAGTACGTTTTGTTTTGACTGCACTACAATATTTGCACTTACGTTCATACCGGGGATTATGCCCTCGGGCTCGTTGATTACAACTGTTACGGGATATGACGTTACACCGTTTGTTGATGTACCGATTAAACTTACATAATCAACAAAGCCCGTAAAGGTTTTACCCTCTATGGCATCAACGGTTATGCTAACTTCCTGACCAACTTCAATTTTTGTTACGTCAAGTTCGTCAACATTAATTTTGAATAATAACCTTGATAAGTCTGCAATAACTGCCATTGCAGATGAGTTGTTGCTTTGTGAATTGTCTAAATTATCCCCTGCTTTTGAATTTTTCTGTAAAACAGTACCTGAAATTGGTGCTTTAATTTCGTAATTTTCCAGATTGTCGTACTGGTTATCTAAAGACAACTGTGCATCTTTTAACGAGTTTGTGCGTTCTCTTAATGCTTTATTTACAGAGTCGCTGTCAAGCACCGCCACAACACCGTTTTTAATAACTTTGTCCCCTGCACTGATTATCATTTGTCTTACTTTTCCGCTTACTTCTGCCTCTATTGTTTCTGCTGCGTTATACTCGAAAGTACCGCTGTCGTTACAAGCAACGTCACCTGCAACTGCCGTTGCAGTATCCCCCTCTCTTATTGAGCCGGGATTATCAACCAAAATTTCTACATTTTTTATTGCTGCACCATAACTGTTTATAAGTTCACCTGTGGTTATTTTTGTCACAGTTCCTGTTGTTTCATAAAAAGAATTGTCAAGTTTTACATTTGCCGTCTGTCCTACATACAAAGTATTTGCATCTTCCGAAATAAAAGGTACTGTTAAAAGCATTTTTGAACTGTCAATTACGTCTGCAATTTTCGTTCCGCTATTAACATTATCTCCTACTTTAACATAAACATTTGTAACAACTCCGCCTATTGGGGATTTAACATTTAAGTTGCTTACGTCTTCTAAAGCCGAATTATAATTATTTGTAGCGTTATCAAGAGAAATCTGTGATTTTGATATACTGTTTTCCATATCCTTAGTGTCTATTTTGTAAAGAAGCGTATCTTTTTCAACTATGTCGCCCTCCTCAAAATAGTCAGCAATAATTTCTCCTTTTACAAGGGAAGTAATATCGTACTGGTCGTTTGCTTCAACAGTTCCTGTTCCGCTTATAATAACGCTAACATTTCCCATTGTTGCTGTAGCAGTTGCAATCTCATCATTGCCCTGCTTTTTCCCTGCCCCTTTAACAATCATTCCTGCAAGTATAACAATTACCAAAACTATTGCAGTTATAATTATTATCTTTTTCTTTTTAGGAAGTTTTGTAAATTCGTCTTTCTTTTTGGATACAAATTCTTTTGATTTGTTATATGTATCTTTTATTTTTTGTGGCATCATATAAAATTTCCTCCATACCAACTTATTATATTTCCTATTATATCGCCAAAATATTAACAAAATATGAACAAATTATAAAAAAAAAAGTAAACTTACGTTTACTTTTTTAATATCTTTTTCAAATACAAGCCGGTATATGATTTGTCTGATTTTGCAATCTCCTCGGGAGTACCTGTTGCTACTATTTCTCCGCCCTTGTTTCCTCCCTCAGGACCTAAATCTATAATATGGTCTGCAACTTTAATAACGTCAAGGTTGTGCTCTATTACAATAATTGTGTTTCCGTTGTCAGCCAGTGCCTGTAACACTTCAATCAGTTTGTGAACATCTGCAACGTGAAGTCCCGTTGTTGGCTCGTCTAAAATATAAACTGTCTTGCCCGTACTTTTTCTGCAAAGTTCCGTTGCAAGTTTTACCCTCTGCGCTTCGCCTCCTGACAAAGTGGTTGATGGCTGACCGATTTTAACGTAACCAAGACCAACCTCCTGCAAAGTCTTTAATTTCTTGTGAATTTTGGGAATGTTTTCGAAAAATTCCACTCCCTCGTCAACTGTCATATCTAAAACATCGCTTATGTTTTTACCCTTATATTTAACGCTTAATGTTTCTCTGTTATAACGTTTGCCCTTACACACTTCGCAGGGAACATAAACGTCAGGTAGAAAGTGCATTTCTATTTTTATTATACCGTCACCTGTGCAGGACTCACAACGTCCGCCCTTTACATTAAAACTGAATCTCCCTGCACCGTAGCCCTTTTCTTTCGCTTCGTTTGTAGATGCAAAAAGTTCCCTGATGTCACCGAAAAGTCCCGTGTATGTTGCAGGGTTAGAACGTGGTGTACGTCCTATAGGTGACTGGTCAATATCTATTACTTTATCAAGATTTTCAAAGCCCGTAATTTCTTTGCACTTACCTGCTTTTTTCTTTGAGCCGTTTAATTCAGATGCAAGTTTCTTATATAAAATTTCGTTAATAAGAGACGACTTACCTGAGCCGGAAACACCTGTAATACAAGTAAAAGTACCAAGAGGAATGTCAACATCAATATTTTTAAGGTTGTTTTCACAAGCACCTTTGACTGACAGGAATTTTCCGTTTCCTTTTCTTCTTTCTTTTGGTATTTCTATTTTCTTTTTACCGCTTAAATAAAGTCCCGTTTCTGATTTTTCGCATTTTTTAATATCCTCAACTGTACCTTGTGCAACTATTTCTCCGCCTTTTACCCCTGCACCGGGTCCCATATCAATAATGCAGTCTGCGGCATACATAGTTTCCTCGTCGTGTTCAACAACGATTAAAGTATTTCCTAAATCACGGAGTTGTTTTAGTGCCTGTATCAGTTTTTCGTTGTCCCGCTGGTGAAGACCAATACTTGGCTCGTCTAAAACATAAAGTACGCCCATTAAGTATGAGCCTATCTGTGTTGCAAGGCGTATTCTTTGTGCTTCTCCCCCTGACAAAGTTCCTGCAGAACGTGAAAGGCAAAGATAGTCAAGACCTACGTTTACCAAAAATCCAAGTCTTTCATTTATTTCTTTCAGTATTTGTTTTGCAATTATTTTTTCTCTGTCAGTAAGTTCTAACTCTGCAAAAAAGTCACGTGCTTCTCTTATTGACATATTGGTAATACTGTCAATGTTATATCCGTTTATTGTAACTGCAAGGGCAGTTTTATTAAGCCTTCTGCCTTCACAATCAGGACACACGGTATTTGACATATATGTTTCTATTTCGTTTTTAACCCACTCGGAAGTTGTGTCATGGTATCTTCTTTCAATGTTGTTTATTACGCCCTCAAATGAGGCGAAAAACTTACCGCTGCTGCTTTTTCTTTCATACTGGAACTGTATCTTCTTTCCTCTTGTGCCGTACAGAATTGCATCTAATGCCTCTTTGGACAGGTCTTTTACAGGAGTGTCAAGATCAAAACCATAGTGTTTTGCAAGTCCGTCAAAGTACATTCTTGCCATACTTTCGGAATTAACGTTCCAGCCCGTAGCAACTATTGCACCGTCGTTAATGGACTTGTTTTTGTCCTTTATAATGTAATCGGGGTCCACTTTCTGGTAATTGCCAAGACCAAGGCAGGTGGGACAGGCACCAAAGGGATTGTTAAACGAAAACATTCTTGGTGACAGTTCTTCAATACTTATTCCGCATTTTTCACAGGCATAATTCTGGCTGTAGGTATCTCTTGCACCTGTGTCTGCATTTTCTATAACAATAATTCCGTTTGTCTGCTTAAGGGCAGTTTCTATGGAATCTGTAAGACGTTTTCTTATATCCTGTTTAATTACCAATCTGTCAACAACTATTTCTATTGTGTGCTTCTTGTTTTTGTCAAGGTCGATTTTATCTTCTAAGCGGTACATTATACCGTCAACTTTTACTCTTGCATAACCGCTTTTGTAAAAGCCCTGAAGCATTTTTGTATGCTCTCCTTTTTTCTCTCTTATAACGGGGGCTAAAAGATAAATTCTCGTACCCTCCTCCATTGACAAAATACTATCTACCATCTGATCAACTGACTGTTGTTTTATCTCATCGCCGCACTGGGGACAATGAGGAACACCTATTCTTGCATACAATAACCTTAAGTAGTCATATACTTCTGTTACGGTGCCCACAGTAGAACGTGGGTTTTTAGATGTGGTCTTCTGGTCAATTGATATGGCT